>NZ_JEZN01000008.1:0-150313 GCF_000581715.1 Acinetobacter sp. 479375
ATTCCAGTCGAGGTGAGCCATTTGAAAAAGGCTTTGAATGAAACCTTGTGTTTGGCGTAAAGCCAGTTGGAACAGGTTTCGTATCGTCAGGGCAAATTGAATTGCTATATCAGTGTAGGTAGGTTGACGTCCTTTTTTTCCAGTAGGTGTTGCAGACCATTGCATTTGGGGATCAAACCAAATGGTGAAAGCACCCCGTTGACGTAAAGCCTGATTGTACTCAGACCAGTTCGTTGTTTTGTATCGGCTTTTTGATTCTGTATTCATCTAACATGTATGGGGATGAAATTTATTTATGCAACAAAGCCCAACTTATACGACAGCAAGCAATCCTAATGATAATACGACCAAATTTGGAACATCTAGTTCACAGATTTTATCGGGGTTATTGAATATTAGTGCACCATTATGTACATCTGGCTGTGGAAAAGATCCTTATAATGGATTTACATCAGATCCAAATAGCTCAAAAACGACGGGATTGATTATTCCTTCTCTCAGAGCTGATTATAATGTCCCGGCTTCGACAGTTTCTGGTAATCGTATGAAAAGTGTTGTAATACAGGGAGTAGAAACGACCAAGATTCAGGATATGAATTTGACTTATGATAGTGGATCATTGCATGTAAATTTAAATCAATGTGTGGAAGCCGCATTTATTTGTGCTGTGAAGGATACTACTTTTACTATGCAGGCTGTTATAACAGGAGTAAAAGCAAAAATTAACTTTGAAGAAAATATGGGTTATGTTCATAAACTTCCATTGAGTGGCGGTGGATTTTATCTAGGCTTACAAAATCAAGCAATTCATTGGCCTGGAGCGGCAAGTGATGATATTGCATTGCCTGGGTGGTGGATGTCATTTGCAAATCCTGTAGATCTAGGTGTGTTAAATACGCCAGAAGGATATACTGTAGATTTTAGTTCAGCTTATCCACAGATTGCGAATGCACTTAGTGTTGCACTTTCCCAAAATCCTACCAGTATTAGTGGTAACGAATCTTTGGAAGCCTTGTTTACAGGTGGTATTAAAAAGGATATGGGAACGATTAATTTGAGTGGTCAACCACCTGCTTTAATTAATTTAACAAGTGTGCCCTTATCTAATGCTGCACAAGGTGTTGTACCAAATTGTTATGGCGGTTTAAAATTTTGTTAAAATACCTTTAGTCGGATAGAGTCTTACATATACCTTAATTACTGTAATATGTACAAGAAGTAATCAGATCGGCATTTGTCTTAAGGAATAGGACAATGGAAAAAAATAAAATACTAGGATGTATAAGTCTTATTTGCTTTGCACCTTTGACTTTTGCAATGCAGCCACTAGACGACCAAAGTCTGTCAGCTACTACAGGGCAGGATGGTATTAATATTGGTGTAGGTATTAATAAAGTACAATTTAATCAAGTTTTTTTGATTGATACAAATGGTTATGGTGCACAGGCAACTTCATACGCAAACAGGGCAAGTTTAGTTGTGGCAAGTAGAAATGCAAGCCCAACAATGCTTACTTTTAATGGTGCAAATAATACTCCAAGTTTAAATATCGTCGCTGATACAGATGGTGGCATCAATAATAAAGCATTTGCAAATTTGGCGGTTTCATTTGCCAATCAAATCACTGGTCTTACTATTTCACCTTTTTCGATTTACTTGGCAGGAACTAATTCAACTTCTAACTCAACGGGTTCCAAATCCATATTCACAGGAACGAATTTAAATAGTGATGTCAAAGAACTCCTACGTGTTGGCAGTAATATCGATGTAAATTTTGTGTCTGGTAATGCACCAAAAATGAATATCCAACTTGGCAATGCTCCGCAGGGGCATATGATCCAGTTTGGAGGCGCGATTAGTTCGATTTGTAGTGCTGGGTGTCCAATTACATTAGTATCAAATTATACGGATACACAGACTCCTGAGAACTCTTATTCTACAGGGATTACGTTTAATTTAAGTCTAAAAGCGACAGATACGACCAATGGCTTTTCTCTAAATAACTTCTATTCTGGTGTGGAGACTGGCGGTTTTGTATTTGGAAATACCGGTGATTCAAGCAAATTGGATGCTGGTTTAAGTAATGTCACTCTAGGCACGACTGGGCAAAGTAATGCTACGGTTTTCAATGGGGTACAAAATGGCCCAATTGGTAATATAGGGGCAGTCGGTGCATCTGTTAAAGATCTAAAAGTAAAAATCAGTGGTATGTAATAAAAAAATAAATGGTGCGCTCGGCGGGATGCGAGTTAATAATTTAACTATTTGAATTATTTTATAAATATTTATATAGTAAACGTTTTTTTACCGTAAAAATAAAAGATTTGAATACCTATCAGCCATTGGTTGATGATGTAGCGGTTTTAGATAAGCTTAAGTCTGGTTTAGGATTGAAACACAGCATTTCATTTTAACAGAATTATCCAGATGTAGCGTGGAAGCTTATTAGATTGCATCCAATTGAGTGAGCAGCCAAAGTTCATGCGGTGGACTGTCATCACTCTTCTAGACAAATATTATCTATCTTTAGATTGCACCCAAAAGCCCAGCATGGGCAAAGATGGGAATTTGTAATCCGTGAATACCCAAACCTTTTGGTTGAGCGACTACACGATACACTTCTTGATCTGAATATATTTGCTTTGTCCAGAAAAATGCTTGATCTGTTTCAAGTAAATGCCGATTCATAGGACAACGTGCTAGATAGATTTCTGGGCTAACTTCACTGCCATCACCAAACCAGTCGCCTTCAAGCCATAACATTTGACCAATTGCACCTTCACCTTTAGGCGGAACAGTGTAAAGGATAAAATGGTCATAACCAAAAGTGTCGCAAAAGCACGAACATGCTGAAAAAGTTCATTCATGTCCGTACTATGCTGAATAGTAAGAACAACATCAGGGACTTGACTCAATACAGATTCTGACATCATTCATTTGCTACTTCTGCTAACAATGTTTCCGCCGCTAATTTGCCTAAAGCATTGGCAGCAAAAGGGCTGGCACCAGTAATTAATTTACGGTCCTTATAGGTCGATTGGTCTGGCTCGGTATTGGCAATCTTAACCCCAAGCGCTTTGAGCTTTTCACCAAAATACCAAGTCAGATGTCCGGGCATATAACCTAGCTCTGGAGTAATTCGATCAATCGCATCTGGGAATGCAGTAATGGTATATCCTGCAAAGGGAAAGTCATGACTTCCATCTTTAGGAGCACATGCCAGTAAGGCAGCAGGGCCATGACAGATTGAAATAATATGACGATCATGATCTAAAGCCCAGCGCAGTGTTTGGTTCACATCCTCACTAAATGGAATTCCCGCAAGAGGGGCATGTCCACCGGGAATAAAAACCGCAGCGTAATCATTTTCAGCACCCAATTTTTCTACAAGATCTGCAAGTTTTAATGGCTGTTGAAACTGCTCCAGATATTTTTTGTGTAAACCAGTAATGGCTTCATCTTCCTTTGGCATAGCCCAAAATTCAAATTTCACCGCATTACCTGAAAGGGTTGCGATGTCAAATTCGAAACCAGCTTGATGTAAATGATACATAGGTAACAATGTTTCAACAGGATGATTGCCTGTAGAGAAATAAGTACCATTCTCTAATTTTAAATAACGTTCATCACTACCAATCACGAGAATACGGCGTTTGCCTTGATAAGGTTGAGGATAATCAGCACCCTCTAAATTGCTTTTAGCACTCGTAAATTGTGACAGTGAATATTTCGATGGAAAAAAAGCATTGAATTCTGCTTCATCTACTTGTGGTTGTTTACTTAATTCTGTGGTCATTGAAATGACTCCTTCATTCTGATGAAAAAAGAATAGGCTGTTTTTAGAGCATAAAGAATGAGGGATTTCCCTCAATTTGAATGTAGTTTTTTTATTGACGATTGTTGCTAATGTAAGAGTAAGGACAGCACCTATAACTCAATTATTTACAATGAATCGTAGTCGGTAAAAATATGATTTTTATGGTATTCATGATTGTTACCTATTAATCAGGCTATCTTGTTTCAGTCCCTTATTGAGTTTGTGATAACAAACACTATCGTTAAATTGCTATTGAGTATTTTAACTTTATGAAATTAAGCATAGTGCACAGGGACATGACGTTTAAGGAAGTCAATCTGGTCTTTGACCACATGTTCAAAGGCGTCCCCAGTATAAATTTCAAAATGTCCGTATGAATAAGTTTTAATTTCTTTTTGTGGTGTCCGATTAGCATGACGGAGTGTGGTTTTTGCAGGTGCTACCGTATCATTTTCACAAATACAAAATAGAACAGGCGCTTTAATTTTGGAGGTCTTCCGTCCTGGATAATAGCGGATAATATCAAGTGCAAAACGCGCAGCAACATAGTTTTTATAGTCAGGGATATCTTGTGTCAAAGATAAAATACCGGCATAAGCATCAGGTGCTGTCATTAATGCTGTTTCATTGGGATGGCCTGCTAACTTCACCATCACTGTCTTTTGACCCAATGTTGCTCCAATTCGGTCACGTATCGCCAAAGCGGTCAGTTTGCTAGACGTGATAGGATTCACGGCCATGCTAGAGGCAAGACCATCAGTAAATGGGCATTGGGAAATGACTGCACAAATATTGGCATCTTGTGCTGCTGTAGCCAATACATGCCCGCCAGAAAATGAACTACCCCAGCGGACAATATGGCTGGCATCAATATTGGGTAGACTGCGTGCATAACGAATCGCGGCTTTCCAGTCTTCGAGTTGACATTGAATATCAAGTAACTGCCTTGGCTTTCCATCACTATCGCCAAAGTAACGATAGTCAAAAACCAGACAGGCGTAACCTTCTTTGACAAATCTTTCAGCAAAAGCAGTTAAACGCATTTTTCTTGTTCCACCCAATCCATGTGCCATGACAATAATCGGGCTGGCGGTAGACTGATCAGGACGGTATAAATAAGCGCGACATTTCAAATCGCCAGACTGGAACTCAATATCGGCAGGTTGTTGTGAGTCATTTAAATTTTTTTGCACCATCATCTCCATTGAAAATTGCTTTTATATCTGGAGTGGAATCATAAGCAATTCACTTGATCCAAACCGTGATCAATAACCCGATATTTGGGGTAATCTTCATCAATTTCTGAACTTAAATTTAGTCTAATCAGTTTAGAAAGTTGGGCAATCAATTTTAAAAAAATCAGATAAACAACAGGTCATATAGGTTCGTGAACATCTCATCTTTAGCTTCAAGACGTCTATAAAATACCAAACTGGGAATGACTCCATTGTGGTTGATAAATGATTTGTTTGATAATCTATCAGCCTTACTAAAAAAGTTACAAAAAAATAGAAATATTCTAGAAATTTTTATGCAGATAAAAATGGAAAATTTTGAGCTCTATTTATTAAATAGAATAATTCAAGAATATGTTTTTTAATAATATTTTTAAGTGAAAAACTTTCATGAACTTTTTGCGCAAGATATTTAGAACTATTAAATATAATTTTGGTTACAAATGATGTATTTTATTTTTATTCGGAATATCATATTTAATAATGATAAAAGCTAAATTTAGAAAATTAAGAACACTTGATTTATATATTTCTAATCTAAAACATAAAGTTTAGATTTTCATACAAGGAAAATCGATTAATCATCTAGGAGTAACCAAAATGATAAGAAAAGTTTTGCTTATGATGCTTGTGCTTAATTTAATTGCGTGTTCATCCTACCACAGTGTAAATATCCGCAAAGATCCAAATACGAACCAGATGCTGACTCGTTGGGAGACTACTCCACCCTTAAAAAAAGGTGATCATTTGCAATACACTTTAAAAAATGGTTCTAAAGGTAAAATAGATTTTAAAGAGATAAGTAACGGTAATCTGAATGGGTTGAATGGTAGTAGCTTACCACTTGATCAAATTGCGTCCCTAGAGCGTAAAGAGGTTTCTAAAGGAAAAACAGCAGCAGCCGTTGGTGCTGGGGTTGGTGTAACTGCTATCATCATTACTATAGTGATTGCCGTTGGAATTGGCTCATTATTAGTCGCTGCTGCTTAATTCAGATGATTAAGCTTTATACTCGCTTTATATTATTTAATATCATATATAGTTATTTGCAGAACAAAGATACATCTTGGAAGTGCTTTGTATAAATAAAAATGGAGCTTTTGGGTTCCATTTTTAATGCCATATGAGATATCAGGAATATTTGAGTTCAAACGTGAGAACCCTCATCGCCCTGCACAGATAACCATGGCTTACACTTGAGGCAACTCCAAGGTAAATCAACTGAATTTCCAGATCGATGCTGGTCCCTAATACCATGATAAATGTAACTTGCGTCCAAGATAATGCTGTGGCATAGATATGTGCAGAGTTAGAATAACGAACAGGCATTTAAGGTTAAAGAAAAAGGGACATTGAGTACCACAATCCGTCAAGGTTATGTCAGAAACATGAGCCACGAAGCTATCGCCAGCAACATTGATGGTAAAAATGTCATACTTGATGCCAATAATATTAACACCCGTGGTAGCAACATTGTCTCGGATGAGCTGACCCAGATTCAAGCCAAACAAAACGCCAGCATTACGGGTGCACAAAACCAAGACCTAAACTACTCGGAATCAATTGTTAAAAAATCAGGATTGATGTCGAGTGGAGGTATCGGCTTTAGCATTGGTAAAAAGAGTGAGTTGACGTAACAGCAAAATACACAAAAAACCGATACAGGTTCAATGGTTCGAAGTTTAAATAGCAATACCAACATTATTGCTGGAAAAAAACTGCAAACAAACTGGCAGTATGGTTTCTTCGCAAAAAGGCCATGTAAATATATTGGTACAGTAAGCCAATATAGAAGCACCCAAAGAACAAAGTACCAGTGATTATAAACACGAAATGCAACAAAAGGGCCTAACCCTTGCGGTGAATGTTCCTGTGGTGACAGTCGTACAGTCTGTTGTCGACTCAGCCAAGCAAGTAGGGCAAAGTAAAAATGATCGCGTAAATGCCATGACAGCGGCGAATGCAGGATTTATAGAGTCACCATCCTGACAATTATTGCAGGAACAGGAATAGCAACTGGTCTCAATACAGGAAATACAGCAATAGCCATTAATATGGATTCGAATAATTGAGCCATAATAATGGTCCAAATCGTTCAGAAGTTTTGCAAATTCATCAGGATTGGTGATTGCAGCCATGTGCTTGGTTTGAGGTACTTGTTAAACACCTTTTAAATCTTTTGCGTGTCATCACGCTTACATAGCCCTAGTGAAATAGCATAGCGGAAAATTTGACCACATTTAGTTTTTACTTTCTTTGCGGTTTCATATTTGCCTTCTTTTTCATAAACCCGACAAATTTTTAAAATATCGATTGGCTTTAGTTCATGGATAGGAATTTCACCAATATTCTTGAAGATCACTTCAAATAACCGTTGTTGCCCTTTAACTGTAGCTTCAGCAAAATTCTGTTTTGATGCCCATTCTTGAGCTACATTTGAGAAAGTATTTTTATTTGCATTTAAAATCTGATTCTAAACTCTTGGCTTTTCTACCTGAGGATCAATATTTTGGGCTAGTAGTGAGCAAGCTTCATTACGTCGTTGTCTCGCTTCTGCTAAATCGATAATAGGGTAGTTACCAAAGCTTATAGAGTTGCGTTTTTTTGTATAGGGACGAGCATAGCTAAAACGCCAGAATTTTTCTTTATTTTTGGCAATCATTAAAAATAAGCCTTTACCATCTGACAGTTTTTGTATTTTGTTAGGATCAGCTTTAGTCTTTTTAATTTTGGTGTCTGTAAGTGGTACAACAACTTTTTGGTATTTTTGCGGTATCAGTTTTTCGGTAAAATAAGTTCGCCGCATAAATTACCGTAAAGAAACGTATATTTGGCTAGATCAATAGAGACAACTAATTACTTTAAATTTAATTAAAATATTGATTTATAGTGTTTTATTGAATTTAAATATTCTTCTAAACACTAAATTATACAGTAAAATGGTGCGCTCGGCGGGACTCGAACCCACGTCGGTCACTTAGGAGGCAACTGCTCTATCCAGTTAAGCTACAAGCGCGCAATTTTATGATTATAAACAAAAAAGTTATTGTTGAGGCAATAACTTTTTATTTTTATAGGGTTTCTTATTTTGAAATAATTTTACACGGATAATATTCATCTTATGGGAATAATTTAAGATCAAGTATTATACATAATCAAATGATTCAATGACCTTCACAACGATAATAGTAGATGATGAGTTATATGGTGTTTGTTAAAATCAGTTCATATGATTTGAATGAAAAACACTCTACCATTGATCTTGAAATGCCGACTCAAATGGATTGAGGAGCTTGGGAATATCATTATCAACTCAGATGTCTGAAAAATTAAAAGCCAGTTAATTATTTAACTGGCTTTTATTGAAAATTTTCAGCAATTTAGGCTGTGCCGTGCCCACTTTACTTTTACATTTGGCAGAGCTGTAAAGGTTTGCTAATCGGCTTACCTTTAAATAATGCCTGACCAGACTGATACTGAATAGTTTGATTACAAATCCATTCTACCACTTGAGGATAAATCAGATGTTCAAGTTCATGTACACGTTTTGCTAAAGTGTTGGCATTATCATTTTGAGCTACTTTAACTACACCTTGTAATAAGGCAGGGCCGGCATCAAGTTCTGCTGTCACATAATGAACAGTACAGCCATGAAAAACGTCGCCAGTATTAAGCACTCGTTGATGGGTATGCATACCTTTATATAAAGGCAATAGGGAAGGGTGAATATTAATCATTTTCCCTTCCCATGCTTTTACAAATTTTTCACTGAGGATCCGCATAAAACCAGCAAGTATCACAAGGTCGACACCCCACTGTATAAGTTGTTGATGCATAGCATCATCAAACATTTCACGGTGAGGATAAGCTTTATGTTCAATGACTTGCGTTTCGATGTTGGCTTGTTTAGCCCGCTCTAGCGCATAGGCATCTGCTTTATTGGAAATGACACCGACAATTTCACCAGACCAATGTTGCGCGCATTGCGCATCAATCAGGGCTTGTAAGTTGCTGCCATTTCCTGAAACAAGTACCGCAATTTTCATCATGCAAAGATCACACGAATTTTTTCGTCAGCACCTTCTACAGATTCAGCATTATCCTGAATATGACCAATTTTCCATGCTTTTTCACCTTGTGAATTCAGCACTTCAATAGTTTTATCTGCATCAGCCGCATCTACTGCGATGACCATGCCCACGCCACAGTTAAAGGTACGATACATTTCAAACTGTTCTACACCACCTTCGCGTTGAAGTAGTTTGAACAATTCTGGCCATTCCCAAGATGCTTCATCAATTACTGCTTGAGCACCGTTTGGAAGTACGCGTGGTAAATTACCCGGTAAACCGCCACCAGTAATATGTGCCATTGCATGCACATCGACTTGTTTGCACAGTTCAAGCACTGGTTTTACATAAATCCGTGTAGGTTCCATTGCGACATCGGCCAATGAGCGACCGTCAATTTGTTGAGTCAAATCAACATTTTTTACATCAAGAATTTTACGAAGCAGTGAATAGCCGTTTGAATGTGCGCCGCTTGAAGCGATGCCAATCAAAACATCACCTGCTTTTACTTTTGAGCCATCAATAATTTTGCTTTGTTCAACCACACCGACTGCAAAACCAGCCAAGTCGTAATCTTCACCTTCATACATGCCTGGCATTTCAGCAGTTTCTCCGCCTACCAATGCGCAACCTGCAAGCTCACAGCCTTTCCCAATACCTGTCACGACATTAGCTGCAACGTCCACATTTAAATGTCCTGTTGCATAATAATCGAGGAAGAATAAAGGTTCTGCACCACAGACCAATAAATCATTGACACACATGGCAACCAGATCTTGCCCAATAGTGTCGTGACGATTGAGGTTGAGTGCTAAACGTAATTTTGTGCCTACACCATCTGTGCCAGAAACCAAAACAGGCTCTTCATAACCTTTTGGAATTTTACAGAGTGCGCCAAAGCCACCTAGACCGCCCATGACTTCAGGGCGAGTAGTACGTTTAGCTACCGACTTGATACGATCGACCAGTGCGTCGCCCGCTTCAATGTCGACGCCCGCATCTTTATAGCTTAAACCAGTATTTGGGGTAGAAGTTGAGTTGCTCATAGTGAAGTCTCCGCATTGGCGGCAGATTATAACCTGAATATACGAAACTCTTATGTTATTTATGCTGTTAAATGCTATCTTTAATTAAATATTTTTGCCTCTATAACGAATACATTAGAAAAAGGTCAGATTTTATGCAAGATCGTACCCTGCGTCGCATTTTTATTTTGACAGGTATAGCACTTTTAATTTGGGTTCTTTATTTACTTAAACCCGTTGTGATTCCATTTGTGGTCGCATTTTTGGTTGCCTATTTATTTAGTCCACTGGTTGAGAAACTCAGCAAAATCGGACTTCCGCGTTGGGTCTCTATTGGGATTGTATTTATTGGTATTGGCATCTTGTTGGTTTTGGCAATCTGGTATGTCGTTCCTTTAGTTTGGCAACAGTTGATCTATGCCAGAGATAGTATTCCTGCGGGCATTCATTGGATCAATGCGACTTTTCTGCCATGGGTATCACATACCTTTAATGTGGAACGCATGGAAATTGATACCGATCAGATTTCAACAGTGGTCATGGAATATATTCAGACCAATTATAGTGCCGACAGTATTCAAGCGATGGCTTTAAGACTGGCTCAGTCTGGTCTAAGTTTTATCCAAATTGGCGGAACTGTTGTTTTAATCCCTGTAATTGCGTTTTATTTCTTACTCGATTGGAACCGTATGTTGCAAAGCTTACGTCGTCTCATTCCACGTCCTTATGAAGAAAGTACTCTACGCATAGTAGGTGAATGTCATAGTGTGTTAGGTGCATTTGTAAAAGGTCAATTTTTGGTGATGTTGCTGCTAGGTATTGTATATGCTGTAGGACTTCAACTGATTGGTCTTGAAGTTGGACTCATTATCGGGATGGTAGCAGGGTTGGCCAGTATTATCCCGTATTTAGGTTTTGCTGTAGGGATTATTGCTGCGGTTATCGCGACACTGTTTCAGTTTGGTGTGGACTGGACACAGCTTATTTTAGTTGGTGTCGTATTTATGATCGGGCAAGCCGTTGAAGGTTATATCTTACAGCCCTTTCTATTGGGGGATAAAATTGGACTTTCACCTGTGGCGGTTGTGTTTGCTGTTCTGGCAGGCGCCCAACTTGCAGGCTTTTTGGGAATGTTGATCGCGTTGCCTGTAGCTGCTGTTATCGTGGTATTGTTGCGACATGTTCGTGAAGCCTATGAGCATAGTCAGCTATACGGGTCTGATGCCATTGTTGTACAACATGCTGGGGGTGAACATATTAGTGTCGAAACTGAAAGTGTTGATCTTGATATTGAAATCAAAAAGCCGCAAGATACTGATGTCCCAAACAATTCTACACCTAAATAGCCAAGAGGTTGCTCACGAGGTTTATGACATAGTATGCGTCAACTACAGTTGGATATTGAACCTCAACTTGATGCCCGAATCAGTGATTTTTCTGGGCCGGGTTGGGGACATGTTGTTGATGCCGTTCGTCAGTTACATGCAGGATTAGTCAATCGCTTTTATATTTATGGCGGGGCGGGGTCTGGGAAAAAGTCATTTACTTTCCGCAATATGTGATTCCTATCTGGAGATAGGTAAATCTGCAATCAAAGTTTCATTGCTTGAACTTTTAGATGCCCCGATTGAGGCGATTACTTCACTGGAGCGTTATGATCTGGTCGCGTTAGATGACATTGAAGCGATTAGTGGCGTTCCGCATTGGCAACGGGCTGTTTTTCATCTCATTAATTATAATAATGAAGTCGGTGGACAACTGGTATTTTCATCGCGCGTTGCTCCGATTGAACTCAAACTGGAACTTCCTGATTTACAGTCGCGTTTAACACAGGCTGTGAGTGTGAAAGTACCCAATGGCAGCCTGTATGCTGACCGAGAAGCTTTGGTGTTATCCACTGTAGCACGTCGCGGTTTGCATTTTGATCCGCAAATAATTGAATATCTGCTATTGCATGGTCCTCATCAAGCGTCTTTACTATTACAGACATTGGCACAGCTTGAAAAAATGCTCAAAGGTGAAAAAACCAAGCTTTCTAATGCGACTTTGAGGCAAATCTATGCCTTGATAGATGAGTATCGCTAGTCATGTGAAAAATCTTGAGTAATTACTCAAGCTATGCGAAAGTACGCAAATTGAACGAAAAGTTGCTAGGATGTGGCGACTTTACAAAAATAATGAAAATGGAAATGAAGGAGAAAGGTATGCTCAAGCGGGGTATAGGCGTTGGGCTGTTGTTTGTCGCTGGTCATGCATATAGTGCTGGTGAAATTATAGTCAACACAACAGCAGACGAAGTTAAGAACGACAATCTCTGTTCTTTGCGCGAAGCAATTGAGTATATCAATCAGGGAATGCCAGAAGCAGGCTATAATGGATGTGGGGGAAAAGACTCTACGGCTGTTGTATTGTTGGAAAAACAAAAAACCTATGAACTAAATAGCCAGATTAAAATTCAGAAAGCGTTACAGCTTAAAACAACGTATGACACCAGTGTCGGTGAAAACCAATATGGTTTAAATAATGCCACGATTAAAATGGTCGGCAATGACCGTATATTCTATATATATGATGACAATAGTGAAAATGCCCAATATAGCGTTTCATTGATTGAGGTCAATCTGGAAGGCAATCCAAATAGTCCTATTAATAATGGTGGATTAATTTTCAACCATGAGACTTTGGGTTTGCAATACGTCAAATTGATCAATGGACATACCACGGTCAATGGTGGCGCGATTTATAACGAAGGTGTCTCTACTGATAAAAGTGCAGGCTACGTTAGTGCCCAAAATGTTATTTTCCAGAATAATACAGCTTCGCAAGGCGCAGTCATTTATAGTGAATTACCAAGATTTCATCTTTATCAGACCGTTTTGCGTGACAACAAGGCGACAGGTTTAGATCAATCGACATTGTTATATTCTGCTATCGCATTTAATGATGACTCAACCAGTGGTAACGCCAGCTCTCGTTTATATGGTTTAAAGAACAGTACGATTTTTAATAACACAGGCTATATCACCAATGTACGTGATGGCATGATTATTAATAATATCACCATGATTCGAAATAACGCAGGTTTCTACCTTCAAGCACCAAAAGGTGATGCTTATGTGTCAAACAGCATCATTTCTGAAAATGGTTCGAAAAACTGTGTATTTGCAGATGGGGATAAAACCCAATTCATTAACAATCTGACTAAGACTTCTGATTGCGGTAGTGGCAATTCGACTGATCCAAATATCGAGATAGGAAGTAATACCTTATTGGCGGGGGAGTTAGAAGGCAAATGTAATGCTGCTCCAGCAGAAGGTTTACTTTGTCCATATTACTTGCCTGAAAAGCAGTTTTTGGGATTCTTCAAACCCCGTCTCTTGATGTCTTATCAAACTTTAAGTGATTCGCTGATTGTGAATCGAGGTCGTGTCCTCAGTGATGGGACTAATATTACCAGTCTTTCCAGTTGTGAATCGGTCGATCAGCGTGGCAAAACACGTAGCACGAAAGAGCTTTGCGACATTGGGGCGATTGAATTGGTCATTGATGCAGATTCTATTTCACCCGTAGGCCAAGATATTTTGTATGGTGAAACTGCGAAGTTTTCGATTGCGGATCAGTTAGCCGATGGGGAACTACTTCCTGCCAGTGAATGTGAAAGCTTATTGGGCAAACGAGAAGATGGTAAAGCATGGCAGGCAGGTTGTTTGCAAATCGTGCAAACCAACACGCCATCTAAAGGTACATTAACACTCGATCAGGAAGGTAATGTGACTTATGTGCCAAATGGAAATTGGCATGGTTCTGATGAGTTTAAACTTCGCGTTATGACCACGATTACTCGATTCAGTGATTCTATTGGAAATCGTTATATCGATATTCCTGGAAAAATTGTACAGGATCCACCGAATGATTTTGAAAGTAAAAAAGTAAAAACGGGTGGTGGTAGCTTTGGTTATGGAATGTTAATCGCCTTATTGGGACTTGTAGGTTTAAGACGATTTAAAAAGTAGGGATAGGGATATAAGGGATAAGTCATGAAAAATTATAAAAAAGGACTACTGACAGTAATGGTGTTATCTGCCATGTCACTCATGGCCGCAGAAGATAAAACCATTTATGTCAATACTTTTGATGATATTGATGATCAAGGTAGCAGTAAATGTTCACTTCGGATGGCGATGAAAGCGGCTGAACTGAATCGATCTTACGGTGGCTGTGGTGCTGGAAATACTGCAGCTTCTGCCATAGATTACATTCAGCTTGAAGAAGGAAGCTATAAGCTTAATTCGGAGCTGGTTCCAGGATCATCTATTTCATTGATGGGAAAAATTCCTCAAGACTATAGCAAGATCGATGTCATAACAAATGATTATCCTGCTAAAACGGTCTTGAAGTCGATTATCGATGGTCAGGGTAAGAGCCGACTCATTAATACCAGTGGTACAAAAGCTTCTATTACGGTGAGTAATGTCCAGTTGCAAAATGCTAAGAGTGACAGCCGTGGTGGTGCGCTCTATCTAGGTGCTGCGACAACTTTAACAGGTGTTTCGATTTTAAATTCAAGTGCAAATCAGGGCGCTGCGATTTATCTCGAAGGTAATAATTCATCGTTAACTTTAACCAGTGGAATTTATCAGGGTAATAAAACCGTTAAGAAAAACCAAAATGATGTCGACAATATTGGTGATGTACTCGCCATGAGTTGTCTGGATAATTTGTCATACAACAAACGCACGTTGGCGTTTACCAATAACAGTTTTATTCAAAATGGTTCTTCGGATAGTAAAAGTACACTTGAGTTTTGTGGTGAACCGACCACGACTTTAACTGCAAATACCATCGCACAGAATACGGTAAATGCTGATAATGGAAGCATTATCAAATTTACAGGAGATAGCCGCGTAAATACCGATGTAAACAAGTTAAGTACAGCAAGTACTTTGCAAATGGTGAGTAACACGATTATAGAAAATAATGCGTTCAGTACTTTTTTATATGACAAAATTGGTATCAAAGTGTTGTCATTTAATATACTTGCATTTAATAGTAATCGTTCATGTCGTTATTTACTTGGTGAAGCCAAAGACCAAAAAGATACTGGTGTAGGCTTAGTCTATAATGCAGTAAGTTTGGCCGCTGGAAGTCAAAGTCAGTGCGATGTTGCAAGTGAAGTCTTGCCAGAGAAACAGACCAATATCGACATGAGTAACAGCAGTATGTCGAGTGTGTTAAGTAGCTTGCAGATACCTTCTGAATATACCAGCTTCTTACCTCTTTACTTCCCTAAAGATAATTCATCCGATACAGATTTGGTCGATGTCAATACCGATGGATGTAGCACCCAAGATCAACGCGGTATTAATCGTATCACTGATGGAACTTTAATCTTAAATCCAGCAGGGCGAAATAGCTGTGATCTTGGTTCAACTGAAATCATGCGCTTAACCGCAGGCGATATTAATGGTATCGTCAATAGTTCGCTTGTTACCTTACTGGATGGCTATCAAACACAATTAGATTTCTTTAAGGCGCAAGTTGCAAACACCAGTACGAATCCTGATTTCTTGCCTTATTACAATAAACGTATTAAAGAGTATGAAGATCTCCTTAGCTATACCAAAGCCAATGAGAAGTATCGGGCTGTCTATGTAGATCCATTTGCATTTAGTCTGCCAGATGAAGTTGTGCTGCCAGATGGTGGTCGTCAAATTCAGCATTTGACGCCAGATACTTATGCGGTTTCTGTAAAAGCCTTGGGTGTTGGCATGATCACAGGAAGTGGTGATAGCACTAAACTTGATGCTCGACCAGATGAAAATTTAAAATGTGAATGGAATCCTGATCTTAAGCGGATCATGGTTTATCGTCTGGATGATGGGATTACTCAAGCAGGTGAATATAACTTCTGTCAGTATACATTAACCCTAAAAAATGCAGATGGTTCACTCAATACATCTAAACAATCATCAGGTTTGATGCAGGTGAACTTTGTCAATATTGCTCCAATTGCCAAAGCCTCTGAATATACGATTCAATACGGAACTGATCAGAAGATCAATGTCAATTTACTGAGCAATGCTTCTGATGATGGTGATGGGGCTGTTTCAGCTTTGGTCAATAAGCCAAACAAACCTGCTTTTTACCACGATGAAAATGGGGTTGAATTACCAATTCGTTTAACCACCGTTCCTTCAGGTATTACCGTTACTCCTGAGCATACTGGGCCATGTCCATATCCTGATCAAAAAGAAACCTGCTATGGCGGTAATCTTGCGATTCAGGTTAAAAATAATTTCAACGTATTTGACTATAAATTTAGTTATCTAATTTACGATGCTGATGGCACAAAGTCATCAGAGGCAACTGTGACCTTAAAAAATACAGCATCTACTACTAATAACCAGAGTAGTAGTGGTGGCGGTAGCCTAGGTATCTTTACAGTATTAGGACTTGTTGGACTGGTACTTTATCGCCGCCGATCATGATTTAGACTTAAAAATAAAAGAGAGGCTCAATTGAACCTCTCTTTTATTTTATTAAGTGCATTGAATTATCAAACTCGATGCACTTAATTTTTTATTTAAAGATCGACTTATTTTTTAGTGTCTAATTGTGGAACAGCTGAACCCTGACCAATTGATAATAAACCTGTATTGGTATAGATCCCAAGTTTTGCACGTGTATCGGTAATATCCAGATTACGCATGGTTAACTGACCAATACGATCCATTGGCGTAAACATGGAATCGCCTTTCTCCATGGTTAAACGCTCTGCTTCATAAGTCAGATTTGGAGATTCAGTATTCATAAGGGTGTAATCGTTACCACGACGAAGTTCAAGCGTCACAGTACCCGTAATCGCTTTTGCAACCCAACGCTGCGCAGTTTCACGTAGCATCAGCGCTTGTGAGTCAAACCAGCGACCTTGATAAAGCAAACGACCTAAACGCAAACCGTTAATGCGGTATTGTTCAATCGTATCTTCATTATGGATGCCAGTAACTAAACGCTCATAAGCGATATGAAGTAATGCCATACCAGGCGCTTCATAAATACCGCGAGATTTCGCTTCGATGATACGGTTTTCAATTTGATCAGACATGCCGAGACCATGACGACCACCGATACGGTTTGCTTCTAAAATAAACTCAACAGGATCTTCGATACGCTGTCCATTCAATGCAACAGGCATACCTTCTTCAAAAGTCACAGAAACCAGTTCAGGCTGAATCTCAACTTCATCTTTCCAGAATGCAACGCCCATGATTGGATCAACAATTTTGATGCCCGCATCCAGATATTCAAGATCTTTGGCTTCGTGCGTTGCACCGAGCATGTTTGAATCTGTTGAATAGGCTTTTTCTTTTGACATTTTATAGTCAAAGCCGTTATCAATCAGGAATTGTGACATTTCGGCACGGCCACCTAACTCATCGATAAACTGTTGGTCTAACCATGGTTTATAGATTTTTAAATTTGGATTGGTAAGAAAGCCATAACGGTAGAAGCGTTCAATATCATTCCCTTTATAAGTCGAGCCATCACCCCAGATATTGACATCATCTTCTTTCATGGCAGTCACCAGCATGGTTCCAGTAACCGCACGACCAAGTGGCGTCGTGTTGAAATAAGGAACACCACCCGTGCTGATATGAAATGCGCCGCATTGAATCGCCGCAATCCCTTCTAAAGCCAGTTGTAAACGGCAGTCTACAAGACGGGCTTTGACTGCGCCATACTGTTCTGCTTTTTTTGGAATGGCATCGTAGTCATCTTCATCGGGCTGACCGAGATTTGCAGTATATGCATAAGGTTCTGCGCCTTTTTGTTTCATCCACAATAAAGCTGCTGAAGTATCCAGACCACCAGAGAAGGCAATACCCACTTTTTTGCCTACTGGTACATGCTGCAAAATGGTTGCGTTATCAGTCATTGCTAATCCTAACTAACATTTGTAAAAAGACCTAAACCGATGGTCTTGAGAATTCAGAGTGGCAGATATTGTAGCACTTTTTTCATTTTATTTTTTCTGATCGTTCAATATCCACTCCGAAAAATACAAAATCCATATCGATATTTTTTGATATTCTTAATTTTAGTTTTTAAGCAACTTTAATCTGATTAAAACTCTGCGGATTTTGAAGTGAGTCATTTAATCCAATAAATTGTTTCTCAATCGGGGTGAAGACATGATCACTTCGGGTGATTAGATACAAGCCAATATCTCGATATTGTTCAGGTATTTCTCGATAATATTGAATCTTAAATTTTTCAATCAAGGATTTGGCTAGCATAGAGATACCCATTCCCAGTTGAGTGAAATGGATCAACGCCTCATGATCATAAATATGGGTAAATTCACCTTTGTTTAAACCATAATCTGCATAAATTTTATCGAGGGTTGTGGCATAACAACATTCTTCAGAAGCCAGCAAAATATTTTGATGATTTAAGCAGTCTTCCAGACGTTCATGATTAATAATATTTTTTCCAATAATGACCAGTTGATCTTCAGCTTTTTGAATATACTGAATATTTTTTTGTTTAGGGTGACCTAAAACATAAGCAATATCGAGGTTTCCCGCTAATATTTCATCTTCAATATAACCTGTTGAGCCTGTTTTCATGGTAATCGATAGGTCAGGATAAGCCTGATAAAGTTGGCTAAACGCTGGATAAAAACGCATTCCCCCTAAACTGGTATTGGTGCCAAAGCGTAGGTTATTATCTTGTTGATAGATTTTGTGTTCTGTTTCTTCCCATGTAAAAATCATTTTTTTGTATTGACTATAAAGATGTAATCCAGATTCAGTTAACTCAACGCCTTTGGGCTTGCGAATAAAAAGTTGACGTTTGTAATGGTTTTCAATTTTCTTGATTTTGGCGGTCATGTTGGATTGTAAATAATTAAGCTTATGCGCCGCTGCGGTAATGCTTTTTAATTCGGCAACCGTAACAAATGACCGGATATCGCTAATGTCAATATTCATAGAGATGCCTCAATCTGTGCAAAATAGCCAATTTAATCAGATCAATCAGACTCTTTTAAAAAGGCATTAAAAAAAATGATGTATCTATTAAAACATAGCATTATTCATGATGTCATTTGTTTTATACACTATCACCATATTATTTGATTTGTTGAGAGACGCTCGTGAATATTCGGGTCATCAGTGCGATCGCATTATTATGTCTGGTATGGGGATCTTTATGGGGACTGGTCAAACATAGCTTGCAGGTTTTTCCACCTTTTTTATTTACTTCGCTCCGTCTGATTTTGGCTGCTGTGACTTTAATGCTGCTTCAGTTGATTTTGAAGAAGTCGATTCTGCCTAAACGTGGCGAATGGAAATCCTTAATCATTTTAAGTGCGCTGGTGTGTCTGGGTTTCTATGCGACACAAATCTTTGCCATGCAATTTGTAGATTCTGGCTTGTCCGCCGTGTTGGTGTTTACCATGCCTATTTTTATTGGGATTTTGGCACACTATGTTTTACACGAACATTTAAACAGACAAAAGATCTTAGGATTAATTTTAGGAACATTAGGCCTGATTGCGATTCTTTGGCCACAACTGTTACATTTGAGCTGGAATTTGTCTTTAGCAGGTGAGTTACTGTTGATTGGATCGGGTTTTTTCTGGGCAATGGCAACGGTGTATATCAAAAAAAATTTTGCAACTTATGACAAAATTAAGCTAACAATCTGGCAAATGCTCATCGGTGGGATTGCGATTCTGATAGGTGCTTTAATATTTGAGCCTGTAGATATAACGGTATGGATGAATCCTTTAAACCAATCATTGCTTTTTTATATTGCTGTCATTGGAACTGGTTTTGCATTTGCCCTGTGGAACTGGATTGTGAGTCAGGTCGATACCTTTATCGCTTCGATTTCAATTATGTGTATACCTGTTTTAAGTTTATGTTTTGGTGCGTTAATCTGGCATGAACCTCTCACGATGAATATTCTGATGGGAGCTGCCTTGATTTGTTCAGGGATTGTGATGAGTTCGTTGAAATTAAAATCAAAAAATGCCCAATTTAATTATTGTTCTAAACAATCTCGATAAGAATGACCATTTCATATTGAAAGAAAGCGTTTTAACTTGGAAGCCATTTTTTTATGGCTTTTTTATTTTTTAGATTCTCAGATGAAGTACAGCAGAGATTCATTTAGGATAGGAATAAGATGGAATAACATTATTTAAGGATCGACCAAAGTCAAAGTTGTTCAATGAACTATAGTCATCATAACGGTATGGAGTTCATTAGAATTCCAGAATGAATAAACGCGTTGTTTCAGCAATTCATCTTTTGTAGAGAAAATAAGATATGCTTTAGTGATGATTGACAATTTCAACAGCTAAAAAAACATAACAAGCCATCCCAACCTATAAAAAAAGTATTAAAGTATTATGCAACAAGTTGCACCGCCAAATTCAACAAGGATTTCCTATGACTAGCTATGCACATATTTTAAAACCATTACATTTGGGTTTTACCACAATTAAAAATCGAGTTGTGATGGGATCGATGCATACGGGGCTAGAAGACCGTTTTTATAATTATCCCAAGTTAGCTGCTTATTTTGGCGAGCGGGCCAAAGGGGGGGTGGGCTTAATTATTACGGGAGGGATTTCACCGAATCGTCAAGGCTGGTTGTTACCTGCGGGTGGAACCATGAATTCATTGGCAGATATACCGCACCATCGACTGGTCACTCATGCGGTGCATTAACATGGCGGCAAGATTTTGATGCAAATTTTGCATGCGGGTCGTTATGGATATCAGCCTTTTGTGGTGTCAGCGAGTCCGATTAAATCCCCTATTTCTCCGTTTAAGCCTCGTCAAATGTCGGAAAAGAATATCCTTGAAACCATTGAGGATTATGCGCGTTGTGCCAGTCTTTCCAAAAAGGCAGGCTATGATGGTGTAGAAATTATGGGTTCTGAAGGTTATTTACTGAATCAATTTTTAAGTCGCCATGTCAATCAACGTACAGACCGTTGGGGTGGCTCAGTCGAAAATAGAATGCGTTTTGCAGCTGAAATCGTCAAAGCGATTCGTGAAAAAGTAGGCGAAAAATTTATCATTAGCTTTCGTTTATCCATGCTTGATTTGGTGCACGATGGCAATACCATGCAAGAAGTGATTACCATTGCTCAAGCATTGGAAAAAGTAGGCGTAACCATTTTAAATACAGGAATTGGTTGGCACGAAGCACGTGTTCCCACGATTGTAACTTCTGTGCCACGCGCTGCCTTCGTGGATTATACGGCGTATGTTAAACAGCATGTTTCAATTCCTGTGATCGCGTCAAATCGTATTAATATGCCTGATACTGCCGAAGAAATTTTGGCAGCAGGTAAAGCAGATATGGTGCAAATGGCGCGACCACTCTTAGCTGATGCATTTTGGGTGACGAAAGTCGCAACCAATCGTGTCGATGAAATTAACACCTGTATTGCGTGTAATCAGGCTTGTTTAGATCATACTTTTAAAAATAAACGAGCCACCTGTCTGGTTAATCCACGGGCAGCCTATGAAACAGAATTGGTTTATGTCAAAACAAAAAAACCGAAGAAAATTGCGGTTGTCGGTGGTGGTGTTGCAGGCATGTCTGCGGCAACAGTTGCGGCAAGTCGTGGTCATCAGGTGACGTTATTTGAAGCAAATTCTGAAATCGGCGGCCAATTTAATCTGGCGAAAGTGGTGCCAGGCAAAGAAGAATTTCATGAAACCATTCGTTATTTTAAAGTTCAAATTGAAAAAACGGGTGTGGATTTACGCTTAAACACACGAGTCAATCGTGAGCAATTAGAGCGTGAGGGTTTTGATGAGGTGATTGTTGCAACGGGTGTGATTCCTCGTCAGCTTAAAATTGAAGGGAGTCAATTACCACAAGTTTTATCTTATGCAGAAGTACTCAAAGGCGCTCCAGTCGGAAATAGTGTAGCGGTGATTGGTGCAGGTGGGATCGGTTTTGATGTATGTGAGTTTTTATTAAAACCAATACATCAACCTCAGCCGCAACCGTTAGTTGATTGGCAACGTGAATGGGGCATCGATCCTCAACCAGATTATATGACCGAAGGTGGTTTGCAAGCTCCGCAAATTGAAGCACCCATTCGTCAGGTTTATCTATTACAACGTAAAACGACGCCATTGGGTATCGGTTTAGGCAAAACATCTGGATGGGTACATCGTGCACAGTTGAAAAAACATGCAGTGCGTATGATGCGCGGTGTGCAATATAAAGCTGTGACTGATGAAGGACTGTGGGTTGAGCTTAATGGGTATGATCAGTTATTACGGGTAGATACTGTTGTCGTCTGCGCAGGGCAAGAATCGATTAAGGATTTGATGCCAAGTGAAAATGAAGCGACACTTGCGAATTATCATATTATTGGAGGTGCAAAATTGGCTGCTGAGTTAGATGCTAAACGCGCAATTCGCGAAGGTGCAGAATTGGCTGCCCAGCTTTAATTTTTGATGAAACAATATCCAATTGAATATCAGGCACTCAAATTTTTCTTGAATAAAATGAAGTGTCTTTGTATTCTTACGCACATGGAAGCGTGGCAGAGCGGTTTAATGCACCGGTCTTGAAAACCGACGAGGGTGTGAGTCCTCCGTGAGTTCGAATCTCACCGCTTCCGCCAAATATGTTAAACGGGATCAAATATATAGTTTGATCCCGTTTTTTATTCCAATTTTGTTATTCTCAATTTGAGTCATTATTTTCTCGTTCTTTCTTCTTTTATAATCCTATTAAATAAAATCTATAAACATCAACTTAGTATTGGTTTAATACTGAGATATATGCGATATTTTGATAAAACTTTGACCAGGAAAAGGTGAGATGTTTACAGCGTCTTGTTTATGCGGCGGCATTCAATTAAAAATATTGGCTCCTTTAAATTCTATCAATGTTTGTCACTGTAAACAGTGCCAAAAAGCCCAAGGCAGCGCATTTGCTGCAATTATACAGGTTGAAACCAAAGATCTGGAAATTGTGCAGGGTGAAGAACTTTTACAAGCTTATTTTGCAACACCAAATAAAAAGCGGGTATTTTGTAAACAATGTGGTTCACCAATTTATAGCGCACGTTTGGATAAACCTGAGGTCATTCGCTTACGTGCAGGATTGGTCAACGAACCAGTCAATGTCAACGTGATTTCACATGCCTATGTCAACTCGAAAGCGACATGGGACGTCATCGGTGATCAGGCTCCGCAATATCCAGAAGCTTTGCCTGCTACATTAGTTAAATAAAGGTGTTTCTGGGTCAACAGCCTGTTTGTGATCCAGATCTAAACTTTCCAGAAGTGATTCGAGCAAATGATTATCGCGGTCGCTACGCCATGCCATGGCGGTAGTAATAAATTCTAGATGTTCTGCCAAAGGTAAAATGACGACATTGGGATATGAAAAGCGTGTGATGGATTGAGGCACCAAAGCAATGCCTTGTCCACATCCCACAAACGCAATTTGTGAGGCAACCGAGCGTACTTCATGAATGACTTTTGGAAAAAAACCTTGTTTACGGCACATTCCTGTCAAAATATCATAAGATAAAGGGCTAATTTTGCGCGCAAACATAATAAATTGTTCTTGGCTCAACTGAGAAAGAGAGACTTCCTGATGTGCTGCCAAAGGATGTTTTTCGGGGAGCGCGACCGCAAGATGTTCGCGAATTAGGGGACGAGATGCAATATGATTCCCCAAATCACCTTCCAGACGGGCGAAAGCCAAATCAATATCGCCATTTTCCAGTGCGGGAATTGCTTCCACTGTGTCAATTTCTTTGACATGAATGGTCAAATTGGGAAAATGCAGTTTGGCATGTTCAATAAATTTAGGTAAAACCTCAATAATCGAAGCACTAATTGCCCCAACAGTAATGGTTCCAATCTGACCTTGCGCCGCTTCTCGAACTGCAATTTCCAAATTTTCCAGTTGATCCGCCAGTTTTTTTACCGCAGGAAGAATGGCACGTCCAGCGGGTGTCAGTTTGGTGCCCCGTCGTGAACGTTCAAATAACTGTAAGTTTAAAGAATGCTCCAGAACCTTAATTTGCTCAGTCAAAGGAGGCTGTGACATTCCAAGTTTTTTTGCGGCTCGACCGAAATGTTGTTCTTCTGCAACAGTTAAAAATAACCATAAATGACGAATCAAACGAAAGTTGATCATAAATAGTAAAATAGTATGACAGTGATCTTAAAATTATATTTTACCTATCAGAGAAAGAACAGTACATTTATTATCAGCTTTAGGATGCCATTGATACACAACTGATCAAAGTCGGTTTTTTAACCCATCTTTTGTCAGAGATAAGCCAAGATTGAAAAGGGACTCAATACCATGATTTTAAATGCTGAATATCACACTTCACCGAACCCCGTGACTGAGATACCTGTTGTCGTGTTACACGGTTTATTTGGTAGCTTGTCAAATTTGGGGATGATTGCAAGAAAGCTCAATCAGAATCATCATGTGATTCAAATGGATTTGCGTAATCATGGTGGGTCGCCACATTCATCAGATATGAGTTATGAGTTGATGGCGCAGGATGTGGTCGAAACACTCGATCATTTACAGGTCAATCTTTTCTCTCTGGTTGGGCATTCTATGGGTGGAAAAACCTCGATGAAAATCGTCGGTTTATTTCCTGAACGCGTTGAGCAATTGGTCATTCTCGATGTCGCACCTGTGCCTTATGCAGGTGAGCGCCATGAAGGCATGTTTGCTGCGATTGATGCTGTGATTGAACAACACAATCCAAATTTAAGCCGTACTCAGGCGGCAGAAATCATGAGAAAGTATCTACCGCATGAGATGATTGTGCAGTTTTTACTTAAATCCTTTGTAAAAGGTCAATGGCTATATAATGTAGACGCATTTAAAGCCAATTATGGAAATCTTGTGGGATGGAATCCAATCCAGCCTTGGAATAAACCTTGTTTGTTTATCCGTGGTGGAAATTCGGAGTACATTTTGCCTCAATATCAAGCCGAAATAGAACAGCAATTTCCGCAAGCGCACATTGAAACTGTTGAAGGAACAGGGCATTGGTTGCATGCAGAAAAACCAGATATCGTTTTAGGTTTTATTCAAAATTATTTGAATCATGAGGTTGAGGTAAATGTATAAGTTGCAACCGCGATTGTTAAGTTCAATTGCCGCAAAATCCTATGGATTAATACATGTTAGCACCCCGCTTGAAGGCTGTGTTCAAACTAGCTGATCAAGATAAACCTTCTTTTTTCTCAGTCCTCCTCATTGGAATCGCACAGATTATCATATGGGGAGGATCTTTCTTTTTATTGGCAGTCATGGCGCGTCCAATTATGTCCGAAATGGGCTGGGGGCGTGAGCTGGTCTACGGCGCTTTATCTTTAAGCATTTTGGTTTCCGCATTTGCACTGCCTTATATTGGTCGCTTAATTTCCCGTCATGGTGGCAAGGAAATTCTGGCCATGAGCGGGATCATCACGGCTTTAGGATTGTTCATTCTGGCCTTTAGTTATCATCTGGCTTTTTTCTTTTTGGCGTGGATTGTGATTGGGCTAGGGATGGCGATTGGTCTCTATGACACGTTATTTGCAGTCTTGGGCAATCTCTTTGGTTTAAATGCCAAAGTTGCGATAGTGAGCGTTACGCTCATTTCTGGCTTTTGTACAACCATTGTCTGGCCTGTTCAGGCTTATGCAGTCTCGTTATTTGGTTGGCGAGCGACTTGTGTGTTTGGTGCAGTCTTGATGATTATTGTGATCTGGCCGATTTATCACTATGCATTGCCTAAACCTAAAAAAATCGCTGAACCGTCTGCGCTACAGCAAAAAAATAAAACCAACTCGATGAGCTTGCCCAAATCAACCTATCACTTAATATCGATTATTTTTATGATTACTTCAATTATCATGACAGTGATGACAGTGCAATTGATTGATATTTTGCAAGAAAATGGTCTGGCTTTAGCCAGCGCCATTGCGATTAGTGCTTTGATTGGGCCAAGTCAGGTGGCATCACGGATGCTGGATTTGGTGATTAAGTTTGATCATCCGATTAAATCGCTTTTGGTATCGGTTGTTTTAGTGGTGGTCGGGATTATTTTGCTGTGCATCTCACCGAAATATGCTGCACTTGCAATGATTATCTATGGCGCAGGCAATGGCTTACGTTCTATCGTACGTGGCACTTTACCGCTGACCTTGGTCAAAAAAGAGGAATATGCCTATCTTATGGGAAAATTGGCTCGTCCATCACTCATTGCACAAGCCATGACGCCGTTGATTGCTGGGTATATGATTGATGCGTTTGGTGCAAATACGGTACTTTATAGCATCGCGTTACTGGCGCTTTTAAATGTTATTTTCTCGATGATATTAATGAAAGAAATTCGACAGGGAAAAGTGATGACTCAAAGTTAAGGTTTCAAAAGGAAATTAAAAATAGAAAAAAATCCAACCCGACCCAGGGTTGGATTATAAAACTGGTGTCGTTTAAACCAGAGCTTTATATTAACCTTAATTATCTTGGATTTAAATTATTATTTATTAAAAAATGATCATATTATTTTATTGTTCTTATAAAAATAAATAATCGGATATGTGTGGTATTCTTTGTTAAAATATACTTGTGATTATAGCTGAGTTTTCAAAAATGGATTTGGAACAATTATCGATACATGATCATTTTTCTGGGAAAGATGTTTTGCTTGCTGATGTTGTTCGGGCGCATGTCTATCAATTGCTCAAACATATGGAAATACAGGATACATCGACAGATAGTAAGCTATATCCCTATTTTTTAAAAGAAATGGAAAAAGGCGTATTCTCTGCTGTACTGATTAATACACGAGGTAATCAGGCACAGGCATGTCAGTTTTTGGGTATTAGCCGTTTGTGCTTATATAAAAAATTAAAGAAATATAAGCGTTTGAGCTAGATACTGTTAAACAAATAAAACGACTAAACATGATATTGGTGATGGATTATTTTTATATTTTATTTCTATAGTTGTTATTGTTTTAATTTTTTATTACTTTTATTAATTATATAATATGAATTATTTTCCAAGATTATTTTTTAAATAAAAACCGAATAATTAAATTATCCGGTTTTTGTTTTGAGGGTATACATAGTAATAATAAGTTACTTATAAGCCTAATGCCTGTTGCACTAACTCAGCTTGTTGTTTGGCATGTAAGTAAGGTGAACCGCATGCGGGTGCAGCAGCAGTTTCTCTGCCTGCGTACTGTACATCAACCGTTTTGCCTAGTTTTGCCATGAGCTTATAGAGGCGTAAAACCATAAATAACCATGCACCCTGATTTTCTGGTTCTTCTTGTGCCCAAATCAATTGTTGCAGATTTGAATATTGGCGCAAGATTTCAGTTAAACGTGCTTCTGGATACGGATAAAGTTGTTCAATCCGCACCAGAGCGACATGCTCAAGCTTCTACTCACGACGTTTTTCTAGTAAATCGTAATAGACTTTACCTGCGCAGAGCACGATACGTGTGATCTGCTCAGTCTTGATCTGATCAATTTCATCAATCACCGTCTGGAATGTCCCAGTCGCTAATTCATTCAATGTAGATGTAGCAAGTTTATGCCGTAATAATGATTTTGGTGACATCACGATCATCGGCTTACGGATATTACGTAGTGCTTGACGACGTAGTGCATGAAAAATCTGGGCAGGTGTCGTCGGCGTGATCACTTGAATATTATCTTCGCCACAAAGTTGTAAAAAGCGCTCTAGACGTGCCGAAGAGTGTTCAGGGCCTTGACCTTCAAATCCGTGTGGAAGTAATAGGGTCAGCCCACAGTTACGCTCCCATTTGGTTTCGCTCGATGCGATGAATTGATCGATCACTACCTGCGCACAGTTCGCAAAATCACCAAATTGCGCTTCCCAAACCACTAGACTTTTTGGTGTTGTGGTCGCATAACCAAATTCAAACGCCAAGACCGCTTCTTCGGTCAGTAATGAATCATACAGGGCAAAATTCGGTTGATTTTGTTTAATGTGACAATGTGGAATATAGGTCGTGCCATCGACCTGATGATGCAGTTTGGCATGACGATGTGAGAATGTACCACGGCCCACATCTTCGCCAGTAATACGGACTGGATAATCCTGATCAATGAGGGTTGCATAAGCCAGATTTTCAGCAGCGCCCCAGTTTAAGGCGAGTTCACCTGTCTGCATGGCCAAACGATCATCGACGGCTTTTTGAACTTGACGTTGCAACACAAAACCTTCAGGTACTGTATTTAAAATCACGCCCAATTGTTTGAGTCGATTGAGATCAAATGTGCTATCACACTCATCGCTATAACTTAGACCAATATACGGAGCCCAGTCGACATACATGCTTTGATCAGGGTCGAGCACCAGATTATCTGTGACATGTTGACCTGCATCCAAGCGATCTCGATATTCGCGTAGCATTTGATCCGCTTCAGCTTGAGTCAGGATTTTTTCATTGATCAATTGATTTAAGTAAAGGTTGCGCGTGGTCGGTAGTTGATTGACCACTTGATACATGAGCGGTTGAGTGCCTGATGGTTCATCAGCTTCATTATGACCACGACGACGGTAGCAATAGAGATCGACCACGATATCTTTACGAAATTCTTTACGGTAGTCATGTGCCAATTGAATTGCATAAATCGCAGCTTCTGGGTCATCCGCATTGACATGTAAAATGGGTGCCTGAACGGTTTTGGCCACGTCGGTACAGTATTCAGTTGAACGCGTATCTAAAATATTGGAGGTGGTAAATCCAACCTGATTATTGACAATCACATGCAATGTTCCACCGACATAGTAGGCACGGGTTTGTGACATTTGGAATGCTTCCATCACTACGCCTTGACCTGCAAAGGCAGCATCACCATGCACACTGACCGACAATACTTCATCGACATTTTGACGACGATCTTGACGGGCACGGGCAGACCCAACTGCAACAGGGGAAACGATTTCTAAGTGCGATGGATTGGGTTGAAGTGCCAAATGGACTTCACCGCCATCCGTCATGACATTAGATGAATAACCTTGATGGTATTTCACATCGCCTGAGCCTGAGTTGGTGAACAGCTTACCTTCAAATTCGGCAAACATTTCATTGGGATGCTTACCAAAGATATTGACCAGTTGATTCAGTCGACCGCGATGGCACATGCCAAGTGCAATTTCTTTAGTACCTGTTGCACCTGCACGTTGAATAATTTCGTGCATCAAAGGGACTAAAGTTTCTGCACCTTCTGCACCAAAGCGTTTTGCACCCACAAATTTGTTAGCCAGATATTTTTCCAGACCTTCTGCTTTATTGAGCAAATTAAAAATTTGTTTTTTCTTGTCTGCACTAAAATTAAAACGATTTTGAGTCTGCTCTAAGCGGCGTTGTAACCAGCGTTGTTCCTGAGTATTGATCAAATGAGTAAACTCGGTACCAATACTTTGGCAATAGGTATTTTCAAGGTGCTGAATGATCTCTTTTAAGCTTGCTTGTGGCTTGCCAATGGCCAGATCATCCGTAAAAAAAAAAGGTAGCTAAGTCTGCTTGGGTTAAACCATGCGTGGCCAATTCTAGCTCAGCAATATGTTCACGTTTGGCCAAACCTAATGGGTCAAGTTTGGCTTTTTGATGACCACGATGACGATAAGCTGCGATCAGTTTAATTACTGCAATTTGACGCAGTTGTTGTTCTGGGCTGACCTCAGTTTTTTCAATGTTTTGACCACGATGTGCAGTACGTGCCAGATCCAGAAATTGTTGTTTGATCGGGCCGTGGGGTTGATCGCCCTGAGGAAATTGCCCGAAATACCGTTGCCAATCTTCACTTAGCGTTTCAGGTGCAAGCAGATATTGTTCATACAGCTCTTCAATGTAGGTGGCACTGTCGGCAGAAAGCGTCAGATCTGTACTGATTTTGCCGATCACCTCTTGCATCTGTGCTTTCATATCCTTTTGTATATACATAATCTGATGTCCTGCGATCAATAAAGATTATTGCTATCCATAATCTTTGTTTTTTAATACGATGTTAAAAGGACATTGACCATCTAATCGCTGATCATGCAAACCTGTGAAGCTCAAACATGCCATGCTAAAGAATGGGGCGAAATCATGGCAGGATCAGTTGAGGCAACATAGACAGGATGGTGATCTAAATGATGATGTCCTTTCATCAATGATTGGAATAAACATCGCACTTTGCTGCGCTGTTGTTTCTATTTTGATCATAAGAACAAAATTCTGATTTTTAAAATACTAAGATTTAATAGCTGTGATACGAAAAGCATATAAGTGAAAAACGTGTATAAAAAAGGATTGCATTAAAATATACAATCCATTTTTTATGATTTTGAATAACTTAGATCACATGCTGTTGTTTAAGCAGATCAATCTCGTCTTGTGAATAATTGAGCTCAGTTAAAATATCTGCACTGTTTTCACCGAGATCTGGCACTGCTTTAATTATAAAATCCTGATCATCAGTTAAACCTACCGGTTTGAGTGTAGGTACTTTACCAATCGGTGTTTCGACTTCTGTCCAGCGATGACGCGCTTGAAGTTGAGGGTGATGCCAGACATCCTGCATTTCATTGACACTGGCATTGGCAATTTTGGCTTTTTCCAGACGTTCGATTACTTGATCACGAGTCAGTTGACCGAAACATTCAATAATAATCTGTTTGAGTACTTCACGGTTTTTGACACGCAAGGTATTGTTGATAAATTCAGGTTGATTTGCCGTTTCTGGCTGTTCAAGTACAATCTGGCAAAAAGCCTGCCATTCACGTTCATTTTGAATACCCAGCATGACTTGACCATCTTCAGCAGGAAAAGGCCCATAAGGATAAATCGTGGCATGCGCCGAACCTGTACGGGGCGGTGGTGTGTCGCCACGAAGCGTGTAATATAAAGGATAACCCATCCATTCGGTCATACTTTCGAGCATTGACACATCAATCCGTTTGCCTTTTCCTGTTTGGCTGCGTTCAAGCAAAGCAGCTAAAATGTTGCTATAGGCATACATACCCGCTGCAATATCGGCAATTGAACAGCCTGCTTTGACATAATCATCAGGTGTGCCTGTAATGGATAAAAAGCCAGATTCGCTTTGAATCAATAAATCATAGGCTTTTTTATTACGATAAGGGCCGGGATGCTCATGATCATCGCCATAGCCTGAGATATCACAGACGATGATTTTAGGATTAATCTGTGAAAGTTCTTCATAGGACAAGCCTAAACGCGCCGCAGCACCGGGTGCCAGATTTTGTACCAATACATCGGCTTGCATAATCAACTTATGCAAAATATCTTTGGCAGGATCAGCTTTGACATCCAGCGTCAAACTTTCTTTGGAACGATTGGTCCAGACAAAATGTGAAGACATTCCATCCACACGTTCATCGTATTTTCGGGCAAAATCACCAACATTGGGACGTTCAACCTTTATTACCCGAGCGCCTAAATCTGCCAACTGACGCGTACAAAACGGTGCAGCAATGGCATGTTCAAGGGTAATGACCGTAATTCCTTCTAATGGTCGCATGAGCTGACTCCCTTATTTAAAACTGACTTTTGCCTGCATGGCCGCTTGGCCATCGACATGTTCAATCCAGAGTTCACCGTCTTGCTCTTTAATGTCGCCACAGACATAAAACTCATTAAAATCAAAAACAGGTTTAACTGCACGGAATTCGAAACTCTTGACCTGTTTGTCTGGGTATTCCTGTGTCAGAAAATGTAACAGCAGAGTAGCGAGTAAAGGCCCATGTACCACTAGACCTGGATAACCTTCTATTTGGGTACAATAAGAACGATCGTAGTGAATCTTGTGACCATTAAATGTCAATGCTGAATAACGGAATAAAGTCGGGGTGGTCACGGGATAGCTTTTTTTATAGCTATAGTTTTTGGCAGGCAGCTCAGACTTTTCAGGCGCTTTTGGCTTTTCCGATGCTTGTGTAGAACTTTTGTTTTGCAGATTACTGGTTGCTTCACGGTAGACAATGTCATGTTCTTCAACAATCGCTAATACATCATCGGCAAAAATAGAATGCTGTACAGTCACAAAATATAAATCACCACTACGACCTTGTTTAAATTCAACGTTTAAAATTTCAGATTCGCGGCGCAGTTGTTGATTGACACGAATGGGTGAGTGAAATTTTAAGCGACCACCAGCCCACATCCGTTTTGGAAAAGGAATTGGCGGTAAAAAACTACCTTTGTGTGGATGTCCATCTTCAGCAAGTTCAGACTGGTTGACGACTGGCAAGAAATATAACCAATGAAATAAAAGCGGAAGTTCATCAATCGGTTGACCGTACTGATTGAGTAACGCTTGCATCATGCCAATCGGTTTATCATTACAAACGTCATGATAGACTTCTTTTTTACCAATCCATGCTTCAAAATTATTCATTTTATTGATCCTATAAAGTCCTTTACTCAACCGAAGCCTGTAACACCTGCTCGGCACGACGAATCACGGGCAAATCGATCATTTTGCCATCCAGACTAATGGCTTGACCTTGTGCTGCATTCACTGCATCAAGCACACGTTTGGCCCAGTCAACTTCGGCTGTACTTGGATGAAACACCTGATTCACCTGCTCAACTTGCAAGGGATGGATACAGAGTTTGCCTGCAAAACCTAAATTTTTGGCCTGCGTGGTTTCAAGTTTTAAGAGCTCATCATTTTTAATATCGACTGTGACACCGTCAATCGGTGCTTTGATATTGGCTAGTTTAGACGCCAGCACAATTTCATTACGGAAGTACACCAGTTCTGTATAGCCGCCGTTCATACCCATTTCGAGTTGGAAATCGATCGAGCCAAACATCAAGGCTTTGACATACGCCGTTTTAGCAATGTCACGAACTTGCGCCAAACCCAGCGGTGTTTCAATCAATGGATAAACATCGACTGTTTTGACCGCAGTCACTGCATCTACATCGGCACTGGATTCGGTTTTGGGTAAAACGATCGCAGAGACATTGGCATATTGGAGTAACGAAAGATCATCGTTAAACCATTGGGTTTGTCGAGAATTGACACGTAACATAACGACTTGATCAGGATGAGCTGCGAGCCAATCTGACAATAACTCACGTGCCTGAATTTTAAGCTCGACTGGAACTGCATCTTCCAGATCAATAATCACCGCATCACTGCCTGCATTCAGCGCTTTTTCAAAGCGCTCAACACGGTTAGCAGGAACAAACAGAAACGAACGAGGTGTAGTTTTCATCAATTGTTCCCCTTGATCTTAGAATGAACGAGGTAAACCTAATAAATGTTCAGACACATAACTTAAAATGAGGTTGGTCGAAATTGGCGCAACTTGATATAAACGGGTTTCACGGAACTTACGTTCAATATCATATTCGTTGGCAAAACCGAATCCACCATGCGTTTGTAAGCAGGCATTGGCTGCTTCCCAACTGGCTTTGGCTGCAAGATATTTCGCCATATTGGCTTCTGCACCACATTTTTGATGGGCATCGAACAGTTCACAAGCGCGAAAACGCATCAGGTTTGCTGCTTCAATTTCAACAAAAGATTCAGCCAGTGGAAATTGCACACCCTGATTTTGACCAATCGGACGACCAAATACCACGCGGTCATTGGCATATTTCACAGCACGATCCATAAACCAGTAACCATCGCCGATACATTCAGCAGCGATTAAAGTACGTTCTGCGTTCAAACCATCCAGAATGTATTTAAAGCCTTTGCCTTCTTCACCAATCAGGTTTTCTTCAGGAATTTCCAGATTTTCAAAGAACAATTCGTTGGTTTCATGGTTGACCATATTGGGAATTGGACGAACAGTCATACCGTGTTTGACCGCTTCTTTCACATCGACCATGAAAATAGACATCCCCTCAGATTTCTTCTGAACTTCGGCAAGCGGGGTGGTACGTGCCAATAAAATCATCCAGTCACTATGTTGGATACGTGAGATCCAGACTTTTTGACCATTGACGGCATATTTATCGCCTTTTTTCACCGCAGTCGTGCGAATCTTGGTGGTGTCTGTACCGGCTGTAGGTTCAGTCACACCCATGGATTGTAAACGCCATTCACCGCTGGCAATCTTAGGTAAATACAATTCTTTTTGCGCTTTTGAACCATGACGTAGCAAAGTTCCCATGTTATACATCTGACCATGACAGGCGCCCGCATTACCACCTGAACGGTTGATTTCTTCCATCACCACGGTTGCTTCGGCAAGACCTAAACCTGAACCGCCGTATTCTTCAGGAATCATGGCCGCTAACCAGCCTGCATGGGTAAGTGCATCCACAAATTCTTCTGGATAGCCTTTTTCTTCATCAATTTTACGATGATATTCGTCAGGGAATTGCGCACATAAGGCACGCACTGCTTCACGAATTTCAGAAAAATTATCAATAGTCGATTTCATGAGATGTCCTTATCAAACTTGGAAGGTTTTAATGATCATATATTGTTATTGTTAAATTATTAAAATAGAATAATTTGATGGGTGTAATCTCAAAAGAGCATTGATATGGATATTAAGCAGTTAAGGGCATTTCATTTCTGACCATTTCAGAGACACGCAACATCACCAAAGCAGCAGCAATGCTGAATATTGTACAACCTGCGGTTTCTCGTCAAATTCATTTACTTGAGGAAGAACTTGGGGTTGAACTGTTTGAGCGTGGACGACACGGTATGAGTTTGACGCAGGAAGGTAAAGTTCTAGAAGACTATGCTCGACGCGCCTTAAAAGAAATTGAAGCCGCAAAAATGGAACTGACCTCAAAAGATGGAGCGCTTAAAGGCACGGTACATATTGGGATTTTAGCCAGTTTAAGTGAATTACTCTCGGTGGCTTTAATGCGGGTCATGAAAAAGAAGTTTCCTGACGTGAACCTCAAAATATCGGTGGGTTACTCAGGACATTTGAAAGAATGGCTAGAGGCAGGAGAGATTGATTTAGCCTTACTTTATGATTCTGTACCATCAAAGTTTATTGATAGTCATCAGATTGTGGCAGAACAATTATGGTTAATCGGGCCTTATTCATCTGATTTACATCAGTCTAAAGCTGTTGAATTAGCTGAAATTTCAGAATTACCTTTAATTTTGCCTTATTCGCCACATCAACTGCGCTTTTTAATTGATCATGGTTTTCAAATTGAGAAATTAGATTTAAAAATAGCGGCTGAAATTAATGATCTCAATGTACAAAAACAATTGGTGAAAGAGGGACTTGGTTATACCATTTTACCTTTGGTCGCTGTAAAAAGTGATTTGCAGCAAAAGACCATTAAAGTTGCTCCTATCCAACATACAGAATTTTCACGTAATATCGCCATCGCTTTACCCAACACCCGACATATTTCCAAGCTCGTGCATGTAATTGCAGGAGAAACATTTAATTGCTGCAAAATCGCGATTGAAACCAAAGCATGGCTCGGTGGTTCATGGATTTCTGATCGTTAAAGAAAATACCAGTACGTTTAAATAACTTTAATTTAGATAAATTTAGATATGGTAGTTAAAACTCTCAGTTGGACTCTGGGAGTTTTTTATTGCTTATATTTTATTCTGATCAGTTCCATCAGTTTAAATGATCGAATAATGAATAAATTTAATAAAAATAAATCAATAAAAAACAATAAATTATTTAATTTTAAAAGGTCTTTATTTTTGAACTGACTTTTTTTCGCATTGTTTAATCAAACTGGCTTTGTTAACTATTACGCAAAATGATGGTTTAGGTAGAACTAGCTAGGGCTAACTGGTTCTAAACATGTAAATGGCTAAGGAAAAGCCAAATGAGTATCGATCAGGCGGTTGATAAAAAATTAAATGCGAATCTGGATCAGAAAACACGCATTAAATCTATTTTGGGCGGTTCAGCAGGTAATCTAGTCGAATGGTATGACTGGTTTGCCTACAGTATGTTCACTTTATATTTCGCAAAATCTTTCTTCCCAGCAGGTAACCAGACCGTTGAGTTGCTTCAAGCAGCAGCGGTTTTTGCGGTTGGTTTCTTGATGCGGCCCATTGGCGCATGGATGATGGGTATCTTTGCAGACCGTAAGGGACGTAAAGCAGGTTTAACACTCTCTGTTACCTTGATGTGTATCGGTTCAATCCTGATTGCGATTGCACCAACGTATCAACAGATTGGCGTGATGGCTCCTGTTATTTTGATTATTGCACGATTGATCCAAGGCTTGAGTGTCGGTGGAGAATATGGTGCAAGCGCGACCTATTTGAGTGAAATGGCAGGGAAAAACCGACGTGGTTTTTTCTCAAGTTTCCAGTATATGACCATTATGGCTGGTCAGCTTCTGGCACTTGCAACATTAATCACCTTGCAACAAGTGTTAACTGAAGCGCAATTGTACGAGTGGGGCTGGCGTATTCCATTCTTTGTCGGTTCAATTTTAGCATTGTCTGTCTTTATTATTCGTCGTGGTATGGTAGAGACTCAATCTTTCAAAAACGCGACACAAGAAGTCAAATCAAGTGCATTTGCATTGTTTAAACATCATCCCAAAGAAGCATTAGGTGTTTTATTCTTAACTGCGGGTGGTACGATTTCATTCTATGCTTATACCACTTATATGCAAAAATTCATGGTGAATACGACTGGCTTTTCTAAAGAAGTCGCGACGATGGTTTCTGCTGTCACCATCTTTATCTTCATGCTTGCACAACCCGTGATGGGTTCTATTTCTGATAAAGTTGGTCGTAGAGCCGTCATGATCTTCTTTGGTATCGGTGGCGTTTTATTCACTTATCCAATTTTTAGTACTATCGCAACCACATCAAGTCCTGTGATTGCAGGTTTATTGATTCTGTTTGGTATGATGTTCTTATCTGGCTATACCTCAACCAGTGCAGTCATTAAATCTGAAATGTTCCCCGCCCATATTCGTGCGCTTGGTGTGGCACTTCCTTATGCGATTGCCAATACGATTTTTGGTGGTACATCAGAACTTGTGGCGCTACAGTTTAAAAACATCGGCCACGAAAATTTCTACTTTATCTATGTAACGGTGATGTGTGCGATCTGTCTGGTGTATTTCTTCCGCATGAAAGATCAACAAAAACATAGCCGCATTCTGGAAGATTAAATCAACTGTATAAATGATTTAATTTGCAAGAGAGGGGAAAGTAATTTTCCCCTCTTTTTTTATTGAATAAAATCCAGAAATAAGTCACAAGAATACAAATCTTCAGCTTTAGCTATCCATTACAATTAAAGCAGTTCGGCATATAAGTATCACTATGCAAGTATTTGAATCAGCAAAAGGTTTATGGTCTGCAATCCTGCAACAATTTCGTTGGGAGAGTCATACACCCAAGCGTACACTGGATGAAATTGAAATTTTATGTTCAGTATTTCTTGCTATTTTATTTGCTCATTACTTTGGCGCAGAAAATATTGGATGGGCAGCCTTTAGTGGTTATATGGTATTGCGTTCACACATTGTCGATACCTGTATTCGTGGAATGCTGAGAATTTTGGGAACAGTAGTTGGCGCTTTATTGGCATGTTGGATTCAACTTTATATTTCTAAAAGCCTGTGGATGAACAGTCTGGTTTTGGCTTTTTTTGCTGCATTTTCGCTATATTTTGCCATGACTACACGGTATGGCTATGCATGGCTGTTTTTTGGTCTGACTTTTGCGATGGTGATTATTGATGGTTTAATGTATCCCTTTGTCGATATGAGCCAATTTGCCAAAACGCGAAGTATTGAAGTGATGGCGGGTACTGTAGCCTGTATGCTGGTTAGTCTCTTTTTTACCTACCTGATTCGTCCAAGATTTTCCTTAACGGCCAATAAAAGTGGCTTGGTCGAAATCGCAAAGTTTGAGGGTTACAGAAAACTGACGCTCATTCATACTGCACAAGCTGCCTTGGCAATTGCAGTCGTGCCTTTTTTAATCCAGTACTTTTCGGTAGATTTACTGACTCAAACCGCGATTACGATCTTAGCGGTTCTGATGATTCCATTACCAGGGTTAAATAATAAAAAGTTGATATAAATGAGAAATTTATATCGATTATTTGGTTGTTTATTGGGTGCTGGGTTGGCATTTATATTATTACCTTTGAGCGCGATAAATTATGATTTTGCAGCATTGGCAATTGCACTTGGAATTGTTATTGGGCGGCATATTGAAAATAGTGGACAGAGTTTTGCCTATATAGGAACCCAATTTTCTCTGGTGTATATCGTCGTGATGGTGCCTGATCAACTTAGTTTACTGAGCATGGATAATGGCTGGATTCGTTTGGCGGGCATTTTGTTAGGTATTATTCTCATTGAATTAACCCGACTGGTCTTTGTGCCGTTACAACATTGGTTGCTACAGGAACGATTGCATTCTGAGTAAATGGTTAACGTCAAACGTCTTGGTGAAAACAGATTTTAAAAACCAATATTTGAAATTATAGCGTTTGAAAAAAATCTCAACTTAAAAATGTTTAATTTTATAGAAATGGCTTTAATCCAATTTAGAATTTATAGAGGAATAGGCGAAAGCTAAAATAGCAGCTAAAAAAATAACCCTTTGTAGCAAACAAAGGGTTATTTCGATATTTGGCGGAAGCGGTGAGATTCGAACTCACGGAGGACTCACACCCTCGTCGGTTTTCAAGACCGGTGCATTAAACCGCTCTGCCACGCTTCCAATGGCGGCTATCATATAAATAAAAGCGTGTTTTGGCAAATTATTTCATCAAAAAAAAGAGTGAAAGCTCAAAATTAAAGCAATATCCTAGTGGCGAGGTTTTTTATTGTGATTTTATGGGGTTTGGTTTTTTAAACTTTCCAAACCAGATCCTTGCTTAGAGTGATAGAGCTCGGTCGATCCTTAACTGAGTAGTTATTTATTTTATATTCTTTAACCAGAAAACTAGAGCTTATTTCTACCTTTTCAATTGTATATTTGCGTAATTATCGATATATTTCTGAAAACATATTGAAAAAAGGCAATCATCATGTCGACTCATCACACAAAAAAAATAATAATTTCAATGCTGTTCTGTTGTAGCGTAGGCTTTGCTATCCAAGCTCATGCAGCCAATGATGTCACTGTATATGCCGCTGCAAGTTTAACCAATGCAATTACAGATTTAGAAAAAGCGTTTGAAAAGCAAACTAAAATTGAAGTTAAAACGTCTTATGCAGGTTCTTCAACTTTAGCCAAACAAATCGAAGCAGGTGCACCTGCTGATGTATTTATCTCGGCAGATGAACAATGGATGAATTATCTGCAAAATAAAAAACTGATTGTGTCTAATCAGCGTATTAATTTATTGGGCAATAAACTGGTTTTGATTGCACCTAAAAATTCGACAATCAACACTATTAAGATGGATAAAAATGTCGATCCAAGTACAGCTTTTCAAGGGAAATGGTGTACAGGAGATACCAAAAGCGTTCCAGTCGGCAAATATGGAAAACAGGCACTTACTTCACTCGGATGGTGGCAAAAACTTCAGCCCAAATTGGTTGAAACAGAGGATGTCAGAGCTGCTTTAAATTTTGTTGCGCGTGGTGAATGTCAATTAGGTATTGTCTATGCAACTGATGATGCCATTAGTAAAGATGTCAAAGTTGTGGGAGTATTTCCTGAAAATACCCACGCACCGATTATTTATCCTTTAGGCCTCATCAAAAATAACCCATCCGCAGTAAAATTTTATCAATTTTTGCAGACTAAACAGGCCAATACCGTTTTTAAACAATACGGTTTTACTGTGTTATTACCAGCTAAATAATGTTTTTTTCTCTTTCGGCAGAGGAGCTTGAGGTTCTCAAGTTATCTTGTCAGGTTGCTGCTTTTAGTTTATTGGTGAATTTAATCCCAGCTTTGTTTGTGGGCTGGTTATTAGCACGAAAAGAATTTTGGGGAAAATCTCTATTTGAGACTTTGGTTTTTTTGCCATTGGTTTTACCGCCTGTTGTTCCGGGATATTTGCTACTACAGGTTTTTGGTAACAATGGCATATTGGGGCAATATTTGAATGCTTGGGGTTTAAGTTTAGCTTTTAACTGGAAAGGCGCTGTTTTGGCCGCAGCGGTGATGGGTTTTCCCTTATTTGTACAGTCGATTCGGCTTGCGATTGAACTGGTTGATCAACGTCTGGAAATGGCGGCTAAAACATTAGGTGCATCGGGATTGGGCACATTTTTTAGCATCACTTTGCCATTAGCCAGTAGTGGAATTTTAGTGGGTGCAATTTTATGTTTTTGTCGTAGTTTGGGGGAGTTTGGTGCGACGATTACCTTTGTCGGCAATATTGCAGGTGAAACACGAACTTTGCCTTTGGCAATGTATAGTCTAATGCAACAACCTGATACTGAACATCAAGTTTGGCGTTTGATTATTCTTTCTTTGAGCGTTGCTTTTTTTACGTTGTGGTTTGCGCAATGGTTTCATCGTTATCAAAAAAACAAGCGAGGCTAGAGAGTCTATGTTGAATTGTCATATCCAGTTGCAACTTGGAAAGTTTAGCCTAGATCAGACTTTTCAGTCGGATCAGCGTGTGATTGGTTTATTTGGCGCATCGGGTTCAGGTAAAACCAGTATTTTACATGCGATTGCAGGACTGAATACACCTCAAGCAGGTTGGATTAGGGTGCAGGAGCATACATGGTTTGATGCTTCACAAAAGATTAATTTAAGCACTCAACAACGCCGCGTGGGATTGGTATTTCAGGATGCCCAGTTGTTTCCGCATATGAATGTCAAAAAGAATCTATGCTTTGGATTGAGGCGAATTGCACCTAAAAAAAGATATTTTAAAGAAGATTATATTGTTGACTTATTAAAGCTTGATCATCTGTTGAATCGTATGCCTGCTAAATTATCTGGTGGAGAAAAGCAGCGTGTCGCATTGGGGCGAGCTTTGCTGTATTCGCCGCAACTTTTATTATTAGATGAGCCTTTATCCGCTTTGGATGCAGCCCATAAAGCTGAAATTATTCCTTTTTTTCAAAAAATTAAGCAAGAAATTCATATTCCGATGCTGTATGTCAGTCATGATATTAATGAGATTCAGCAATTAACAGACAGTATTTGGTATGTGTAAATACTCGACTTCTTTCTTAAGTTACTTTTATTTCTTCGTATGGAAAAAAATAAACAGGGTTTAAACGATGATGAAAGAAGTCAATTGTTCTAAATGAACTTTTATCTTTTTTCCATAAAGAAAGGCAAAATGTTTATTTTTGCCTTTCTTGGAAGATTTAGAGAATTGATTAATCAACGATTTCAATCGCAATCGCAGTTGCTTCGCCTCCACCAATACACAGTGCTGCAATACCTTTGCGTTTGCCCAGTCGTTTTAGCGCATGAATCAAAGTTACGATAATGCGTGAACCTGATGAACCCAATGGATGACCCAATGCACAAGCACCGCCATTGATATTGACTTTTTCAGGATCGAGTTTAAATGCATCAATCGCCGCCATGGTTACCATAGCGAAAGCTTCATTGATTTCCCATAAATCGACTTCATCGGCAGACCAACCGACTTTCTTAAGTAATTTTTCAATCGCACCTACGGGAGCAATCGTAAATTTTTCAGGTAATTGAGAATTGGTCGTATAAGCTTTGATTTCAGCCAAAACCTTTAGACCACGCTGCTTGGCTTCTTGCTCAGATGTAATTAGCAGGGCCGATGCACCATCGCTAATGGAGCTTGAGTTTGCAGCAGTAATGGTGCCATCTTTGGCAAAAGCAGGGCGTAATGTTGGAATTTTATCGATTTTGGCATTGCCCGGATTTTCATCGGTACCCACCACAACGTCACCTTTGCGAGTGGTGACCGTAACAGGCACAATCTCAGCTTTAAAATAGCCTTCCTGTATTGCTTTTTGTGCGCGAGTCAAAGAGCGAATAGCAAATTCATCCATTTGTTCTCGTGTATAGTTTTTTTGATCTGCCATGTCCTGAGCAAACGAACCCATTGCACGTCCTGTATAAGCATCTTCCAAACCATCCATAAACATATGATCGATGACCTGACCATGCCCCATGCGATAACCTGTACGGGCTTTCGGCAACAAATAAGGTGCATTGCTCATAGATTCCATGCCACCCACCACAGCAATTTTAATACTGTCTGCTTTAATCGCATCGCTTGCCTGCATGGCAGCTTTCATACCAGAACCACAGACTTTGTTGATCGTGGTTGCACCGACATGATCAGGTAAGCCCGCTTTACGCATCGCTTGACGTGCAGGGCCTTGTTTAACGCCCGCAGGAAGTACGCAGCCCATAATGACTTCATCAATTTCATTGACGGAAATATTGGCTTGCTTCACTGCTGTTTGAATGGCAACGGCACCAAGATCTGGTGCAGTTAAACCAGAAAGACTTCCTTGAAAGCTGCCCATTGGTGTGCGAGTTGCAGCGACGATCACAATTTTTGTCATGAAATGATTCCTTGAAGTATCAGTTCAGCTTATAAGCGTGAACTTCATTATGATTGTTTAAAATACGGGTGGGGTATAAGTCAAAGTTTGTCCTAATATCCACAGTAAAAAAAGCACTAAAGGTAAATGTACAACCAATTGTGTCACGGTAAAACCAATCACATCCTTAGGCTTCAGTTTTAAAATACCGAGCATCGGTAACATAAAAAATGGATTGATTAAGTTGGGTAATGCTTCTGCTGCATTATAAATTTGTACCGACCAACCCAGATGATATTTCAAATCGTTGGCTGCTTGCATCACATAAGGTGCTTCGATAATCCATTTGCCACCGCCTGATGGTACAAAAAAGCCTAAAATGGCAGAATAAATTCCCATGACCACAGCAAAGGTATCATGCGAGGCAATTGAGACAAAAAAGTGTGCAATATAATGTGAAAGCGATAAATCTTGAGCATTGACCGCTTGAGTCATCATATAGGCAATACTGCCATACAGTGGAAACTGAATCAGCACTCCTGAAACAGCAGGAACCGCTTTACTGACGGCATTTAGAAAATTGCGTGGTGTGCCGTGTAAGGCCAGACCAAGCATCAGGAAAATAAAGTTATAAGTATTGAGACTAGAAATCGCAATAATTGGATTGTTTTTAGAAAATTCCAAAATCATCCAGATTAAGCCTAAAGCCACCACTAAAATGGTCAGGATCGGTGAATTTTCTAACCAATCTCCCGGACGTTTTGATTTCGTTTGCTCCAGTTCCTGTTTTTCTTCTTTGTCAAAGTTCAGATTAAAATCTTGCATGGTTTTGACATTCTGACCTTTGGGTGCAGACAGGTAGGCAATGACAATCGAAACAATGATCAATATGGCAGTCATCACAATCGATTGCCACAAAAATATGGTTTCCGTAAACGGAATGACACCGGTCAGATTATAAATAGACTCAGGCAAACTGGCTTTATTGGCCTGTAATTGAGCCGCAGAGGAACTAATCCCCAGAGCCCATGTTGCTCCCATACCAATAATGGCTGCGGCAGCAGCAGCCCGATAATCCATATTGAGTTCTTTACGTTTGGCGAGGGCAATCACCAAAAGTGCAGTTAAGATGGTACTAATGGCCCAATTGACCAAAGAAATGAGCAAACTAACGGTCGCGACCAAAACAATGGCGCTGCGTCCCGAATGTGGGATTCTGGCCATCTTCTGGATCAGTTTTTTCATGGGACGTGATACAGAGACCACATAGCCGACAATAATTAGCATGGTCATTTGTAAGGTAAACGGGATTAAACTCCAAAAGCCATTACCAAAAGAACTGGCGACTTCTTTGACTGGTGCGCCAATGAACAGTGCAGCAGTAGCCACAATAATCACGCCAAGTAATGCAAAAATATATGAGTCAGGAAACCATTTTTCTGACCAGTTACTGATACTAATCGCAAACCGTTCTAAAATTGCAGGTTGTTTATTCATGATCAAATTCCATCTGATATTAAAGGTGATCATTCATCCAAAAGTGATCACCGCTTTTTTCTAATTTACTTTCTATATGCCAGTATTTCGTTTAAAAGAATATTTAGCTTGCTAGGGCCGTAATGAGTTTGACGCCCGAGGCAGCCTGAATTTGCTCAACTGTTACACCATCTGCAAGTTCAATCAGTTGGATACCCTCAGCAGTAATATCCATCACGCCTAAGTCGGTAATGACACGATGTACTACAACTTGACCTGTCAGTGGCAAACTGCATTCAGATACAATTTTCGGCGTACCATCTTTGGCACAATGTTCCATGAGTACCACCACACGTTGTACACCCACGACCAAATCCATCGCGCCGCCCATGCCTTTGACCTTTTTACCCGGAATCATCCAGTTGGCAAGATCACCTTTTTCAGAGACTTCCATTGCGCCTAAAATCGCAATGTTGACATGTCCACCACGGATCATGGCAAAAGATTCACTACTGGAAAAAAATGCAGCGCCCGCACGTGCGGTGACCGTTTGTTTACCGGCATTGATTAAATCTGCATCCACCGTTTGTTCGGTTGGAAATTCTCCAATGCCCAATAAACCATTTTCGGACTGAAGCCAGACATCAACATTTTCTGGGATATAATTAGCGACCAGTGTCGGTAAGCCAATACCAAGATTGACATAAAAACCATCTTGTAATTCTTTGGCGGCACGTTGTGCCATTTGTTCACGTGTCCATGCCATGATTATGCTTCCTGTGCTTTTAGGGTTTTTTGCTCAATGCGTTTTTCTGGGTGCGCATTAAGTACAATACGTTGTACAAAAATACCTGCCAGATGGATTTCATCAGGATCTAGCTCACCAATTTCGACGACTTGCTCAACTTCCGCAACGGTAATTTTTCCTGCCATTGCACATTCGGGATTAAAGTTACGTGCCGTTTTATGGAAAATCAAATTACCAGCTTTGTCAGCTTTATATGCTTTTACCAATGCAATATCAGCGGTTAAAGAAGGCTCCAAAATATAAGGTTTACCATCAAAATCGCGCTGTTCTTTGCCTTCAGCGATGAGTGTTCCAACGCCAGTTTGAGTATAAAATGCTGGGATGCCTGCGCCGCCTGCGCGAAGTTTTTCTGCCAAAGTTCCTTGCGGTGTCAGTTCAACTTCAAGTTCACCATTAAGATATTGACGTTCAAATTCTTTATTTTCACCGACATAAGATGAAATCATTTTTTTGATTTGTTTGGTTTGAAGTAAAATTCCCAAACCAAAATCATCTACACCGGCATTATTGGAAATACAGGTTAAACCAGTAACTTGGGTTTCTTTTAGTGCATTGATCAGTACTTCTGGAATACCACATAAACCAAAACCACCCACAGCAAGAGTCTGATTATCCTTAACAATATCCTGTAGTGCGAGTTCCGCACTTGCATACACTTTATTCATTGTGTTTACTCAACGTCCCTATGTTTTCTTATTATTAACATCTGTAATTTATTTAAGGAAGTTGAAAATTTTAAAGGATTAATGAGAAAAATTAATAAATCTGTTTGATGTGCGAATATCGTTTTTTGATCATTGATTTTCTATGGATATTAAAATTGAAGGATTTTTTCGTAAGGATAACTTGAAAGTGTCTGAATGAATTCGCTGGAAATATTTGAAAGTTCAGTGTCTTTTTTATAAATAATACCGACCGCTTGGTGTACCTGACTATTTTCAATTTCCAGTAACACATTATGCTCTTTATCGATTGAATGTTGAAAATGGCGTGGAATTGCACTCACTCCAATGCCTAAAGCCACAAAACTTGAGAAAGTACTAATCTGGTGACACTCAACTTTTAAATCAAGCACCAGACCTAAACGCGAGGCGTTTTGTTCAAGGAGGTAACGCACAATTGAAGGGTGTTGTAAGGTAATAAATGGATTGGCATATAACTCCTGCCAAGTGATGCTTTTTTTACTGGCTAGCGGATGTGTTTTGGGAATGAGTGCTAAAAAATCTTCATCAAATAAAGCTTTAAATTCCAACTGCTCATTCAAAATTGGCTGAAAGCAAATTCCGAGTTCAAAAATTCCGTCCAATACATTTTCAATAATTTTTTCATTGGGAATATCATGAATTGAAAAACTTAAATTAGGGTGGGCATTGGAAAAAGTCTGAATCACTTCGGGTAAAATTGCATGGGTAACAAAGGGCATTGAAGCAATATTTAAAGTACCCCGATTAAGTTTAAAACGTTGTTTTACATCATTTTCCATGTCTTCCCAGTTTGCCAGTAACTTTCTAGCATAAGGGATCAAAGATTTTCCTTCCTGAGTGAGTTCGACACGGCGAGTATTACGCTTAAATAGCTTTCCACCCAATTCCTCTTCTAATGATTTGATACTCAAACTCAAGGCGGACTGACTTAAATGAAGCTCAGTCGATGCATTGGCATAATTCAGAGTGCGAGCCAGTACCAAAAAAGCTTTGAGTTGTTTGAGCGTCATTTATAGATTCCATCCTAATCAAAAGTTTTTGATTTTAAAGAAAAATTATATCTAACTCTACGACTGATGTACTTGTTTTTTTGTAAAATTAAATCAAGCTCAGTTTTATATTAAAAAACAGTTTTTTAAAATGTGGCTGAAATGATCCAAATCAAAATCTTAAAATCAGAACTTTTTATTAAATAGACTCCTTTCATAATTTTTAAACCCTCTTTATTTTTCTCCTATAGGGAGAAATAAAGAGATTTATGAAAGAAGACTAATAATTAATGAGTTTTATTAAATAATTCATTTGTTTTTTAAATAAATAAATAAGTCGTTTTACTTAAATAAAAATCTTATATTTCAATGCTTAATTTTTTATTTAACAAGCTTTTAAATAATATTCTTGTATTTCGTAAAAATATTGATATTTTAAAATAAATATAAAATCTTATTTGCTGGGTCTATTTAAGAGCTCATTTTGGACAAATTGTATTTATTTATTATTAGGCAAACTGTTATCAAATATTAGGCACAATATTTGAGTTAAACCTAATTTATATTCTTCATAATGGAGTAAGAAAGAATATGTGGGATTTATTTGTTATTCTGCTGTCTTTAGGCTTACTGATGTACACCGCTTATCGCGGGTTTTCAGTCATCTTGATGGCACCGTTATGTGCGTTATTGGCGGTTTTTTTAATCAATCCAAGTAATGTCTTGCCTTTTTACTCAGGCGTTTTCATGCCGAAAATGGTCAACTTTATCAAGGATTATTTTCTGGTATTTTTACTCGGTGCAATTTTTGGCAAAGTGGTTGAAATGTCAGGGATCGCTGAGTCGATTGCAAAAACTATTGTAAACCTCATCGGTGCAAAAAAAGCAATTTTGACCGTGGTGATATTAGGCGCAATTTTGACCTACAGCGGTGTCAGTTTATTCGTGGCAGTGTTTGCGATTTATCCATTTGCCAATCAATTATTTCAACAAGCCAATATTCCGAAGCGCTTAATTCCTGGCACGATCGCACTTGGTGCATTTACCTTTACCATGGACGCGCTACCGGGAACGCCACAAATTCAAAACGTGATACCAACAACATTCTTTGGAACCAATATTTATGCTGCTCCATTTTTAGGGATTATTGGTGCGATTTTTGTATTGAGTACAGGTTTGTTATACCTAGAATGGCGTCGACGTGTAGCTGCTCAAGCAGGGGAAGGCTATGCAGGTTTTGTTTCAGATAATTCTGCAAATAGTGTTGATTCTGATGTAAATCTTGTACAGGAAAATGCGCGTGATAATGGTTCGGTTATTCGTCAGATTCTAGCCTTCGTTCCTTTGGTGTTAGTTGCAGTGATGAATAAATATTTATCGACAGCAATTAAAACATGGTACCCAAACGGTTTTGATTTTAATGCAATTGGTCTTGCAAATTATACGGTTGATGTTGCAAAAACGGGTGCGATTTGGGCGGTCGGTTTGGCACTGATTGTTGGGATTATTGCGGCTATTTTATTTGATTATGGTCGTGTGGCGAGCCAATTTAAAGAAGGTGTAAATGCCAGTATTGGCGGTTCGCTTTTGGCTGTCATGAACACCGCGTCCGAATATGGTTTCGGTGCGATTATTGCGGCTTTACCCGGTTTTGCTTTAGTGAGTCATGCATTGGGAACGGCATTTACCAATCCTTTGGTGAATGGTGCGGTGACCACAACTGTATTGGCAGGGATTACAGGTTCAGCATCAGGCGGGATGAGTATCGCTTTGAGTGCCATGGCAGAGCAGTACAATGCTGCTATTTTGGCTGCGGGTATTCCGCCTGAAGTGATGCATCGTATTGTGGCGATGGCATCGGGTGGCATGGACACACTTCCACACAATGGCGCAGTCATTACCTTACTCGCTGTAACAGGTTTAACACATAAGCAATCTTATAAAGATATTTTTGCAGTTACGATCATTAAAACAGTTGCAGTATTTGTGGCGATAGCTGCATTTACATGGTTCGGAATTGTGTAATTGATTGATCAAAATAAGCTATGAACTTGTTTTGGTTTAAAAAATCAAGGCATTTTATAAATGAGGCAGGAGAAAGAACGTGACAAAACAACTCGATGGTAAGGTGGCTTTTATTACAGGTTCTGCGAGCGGTATTGGTCTGGAAATAGCGAAAAAATTTGCATTGGAAGGTGCAAAAGTGGTTATTTCAGATATGAATGCGCAAAAATGTGAAGAAGCTGCACAACAGCTCAAAAGCGAAGGTTTTACTGCTATCTCGGCGCCTTGTGATGTGAACAATGAACAAGCCTATCAAGCTGCAATTGAACTAACGCAAAAAACATTCGGAACACTGGATATTTTAATTAATAATGCAGGGTTTCAACATGTGGCAGCAATTGAGGAATTCCCAACCGAAGTGTATCAAAAACTGATTGCGGTGATGCTAACGGGTTCATTTATCGGCATTAAACATGCTTTCCCAATTATGAAAGCACAAAAATCAGGTCGTATTATCAATATGGCATCGATTAATGGCTTAATCGGTTTTGCAGGCAAGGCAGGCTATAACAGCGCTAAGCATGGTGTGATTGGTTTAACTAAAGTTGCTGCTCTGGAATGCGCACGTGATGGTGTTACAGTAAATGCTTTGTGTCCTGGCTATGTGGATACACCATTGGTTCGTGGGCAAATTGCCGATTTGGCTAAAACGCGAAATGTGAGTGAAACCAGTGCGTTGGAAGATGTGATTTTGGCGATGGTGCCGCAAAAACGCCTTCTCACTGTTGAGGAAATTGCCGATTATGCGATTTTCTTGTGCAGTGAAAAGGCAGGTGGAGTGACAGGACAAGCTGTAGTGATGGATGGCGGATATACTGCTCAGTAGTTTGTTCTGATAAAAAAGACCACGATGTGTGGTCTTTTTTATCACTCGTGTTTTGCATTTTAAATTTTCTCGGGTTCAGGTCGCCGCCAAACCCAGATAAAAACAAGCAGCATGAATAGAATACATACAAGGTTAAACCAGAAATGAGGTACATGAAGTATCAAGATGCTGCTAGCAAGTGTCATACTAACAGCCATCATATATTTTGATTTTCTGGAAACTTGACGCTGATCTTGCCAGTTACGAATCATGGGACCAAATAATTTATGCTGGTAAAACCATTGATGTAATCTGGAAGAGCCTTTTCCTGCAAAAAAAGCTGCGAGTAATACAAACTCAACTGTAGGTAAACCCGGAACAAACAAACCAATCACACCAATACTCAGGCCCAAGCAAGACAGACCTATAAATACAATTCTTAAAAAGCTGGATTTAGATAAGCTTTCATGATGTATATTTTTAGATGTAGTGAGCTCGATCTGATCATGATTTAGGTGATCAGAGGTTGAGGGCAACTTGGACGGATGGGTGGGTACTGACATTTTACTGATCTGTATTTACTGTGGTTAATAGCGATGCAAAGCGGGCAAAACCATTCATTGCACCTTGTACGACCTGATCCTGTTCAGTTTGACTTAAACCTGCATCATCGAGTGCCTGAACAAAGCGTTTCCAGACTTTTGCTCTGCCTTCAGGATAAGCAGCCAGATTTCGTGCACCAAATTCTTCGGAAAGTTCCAGCTTGGTTTTGGCTTCCTTAAATAAAAACGCAGCTCCGAGCGTTGAACCTTCAGAAACGTAAATCCAGCCTAGCGCTTCAAGTGCATTGGCATCCTGACTCGCGATATTAAGATCTGTGGGTGAAACTCCTAAATCTTGTAAATCTTTAAACGCTGCGTCTGAACGACCACGAACATCCAGATCAGGAATAAAATCAATGATTTCTGGATATTTAAATAAATACTCAACATCACGCTGAAAATAATATTGAGCCAGTGTAAATTTTGCATAATGCATTCGACTTGCAAAAACATCTGCCTGAGCCATTAAGTGATGCATATGTTCATGTTCTGCTGCTGTTTCAGTTTTTAAGCGAAGTGATAGTGCTGAACTTATATGATGTTGAATGTCTGTTTTGCCAACGGATTGGTTCATATCGTTACCTAAATAAAGATGTATATTTGCGGAGTAAATAAAGGTCTATATACGCTATGACGAAGGAGGATAGAAAAAGACGCAATAAGAAATGCCGCTTTTTTATAGAAAATATCGTTCAGAAATAGTTTACAATAATCACATTAATAAATGATAATAATTCTTGTTTATATTATTCATTCAATATTTTGCTATGGATCAATCTTTCTCTCCAACTGCACAGAAACAATTCATTCATGAAATGTATCTGGATCATCATGATTGGCTTCAACAGTGGCTTAGCTATCGCATTCGTTATCCTTTTAATGCAGCCGATCTGGTACAAGATACTTTTGTTAAGTTATTACAAACTCGGCAAAAACTACTCGGAATTCAGGAACCAAGAGCTTATTTAGTCAATGTTGCCAAAAATGTACTAATTGATAAGCATCGACGTTATGTATTAGAGCAAAGCTATCTGGAAACTCTAGCAGGAGAGTTACAACTTCAAGAGATTGAATTATCAAATAATCAACTTGAAGAAGTGGTACAAATTTTAGATTTTTTAACAATCGCTTTAAATGAAAGCCCAGTATTGGCAAGAAAAGCTTTTCTGATGTATTACTTTGAAGGTTACAATCAAAGTGAAATCGCTGAACGGATTGGTAAATCTTTAAGGACGACGCAAACTTATTTAGCAGATTGTCTAAATCTATGTCTTGAAGCACGAGAACAGTTGCTTGAGTCGGAACATGACTGACCCAAAAAAATTACAAAAAGAATTATCTTTATGGATTATTCGTTTAAACACAGATGATCCGATTGAACGTTCTCAAGCTCAAGTCGAATTTGAGCATTGGCAACGACAGCATCCCGAATATCATGATCAATTCGATAAAATTAGTCGCTTTTCTGACGAATTAAAACAACTTCAGGAAACACACCGTATTCATAGCCAGACCTTGCAAAAGTCGCTAAAACACACTCAACAAAGTCAACAACAGCTAAAAAAGGCTTTTGGTCGTGGGATATTGGGCATTGGTTTTATTGGGCTATTCAGTATTTTGACCTACCATTATTTTCCCTATGCTTATTACACCGCAGATTATAAAACTGCAACGGGAAGTATGCAGTCATTTGTACTTAAAGATGGTTCAAAAATTACGCTAGGGGCTAAATCTGCCATCAAATTGCATTTTAATTCACAGATACGTCAGGTTGAACTGGTTCAGGGTGAGATTTATGTGGATGTCGCAAAAGACAAACATCGGCCATTCATCGTGCAATCAAAGCAAGCCGATTACAAGGCATTAGGAACACGATTTATTGTGCATCAAAATCGTGAAAACAGCAGTATTAGCATGTTGCATTCAAGTGTTGAAGCAAGTGCGAAGCAGGTCAATCAACGTCAGCGTGTACATGCTGGTGAAAAGGTACAAGCTGACGCGCATGGCTTTGGACCGATTCAACCGATTGCAATTCAATCTACTGAATTTGCATGGCAACACAACCAGATTTTAGCCGATAATCTGGCTTTACCTGATTTACTAGAACGTCTAAATCGACAGCATAACGTTTATTTTATTTATCGCGCATCTGTACTTGAGTCATTCAAAGTCAACGGGGTGATTGATGCTCAGCAGGATGTTGAACAAACTTTAAACTTAATCAAAGCTCAATATCCACAATTAAATATTCAAAAAATAGGAAGTCATGTTTTTATTATTCAGCTTGAAAGTTAGAAAATAACGACAAATTGCGTGTTTTTGGATGGTGGTGCGTCATATAGGGAAGAACAGCAATTATTTGCTAATTGGCTTAGTTAATGATTATCATTTAAGTGGGGCTATCGTTTTAATGCACATTTTATCTTCCCAATATTCTCTACAAAAAATAGCGTTGGCCGTTTCTCTGGCAATTTCTGTCAGTTGCGTTTCAGCCCCTATATACGCTGCAAGTAGCAATTCTTTTGCTTTCTTTCAAGTGGAGCGTGGTTCTTTGACTCAGGCGCTCAATAGTGTGGCATTGCAAGCCAATGTTTCATTACTGATGGATGCAAAGAAGACCAATCGTTACCAAGTAAGTGCGATAAAAGGCAATTATACAGTTGAGCAAGCATTTGCCAGATTGATTGAAAATACGCCTTTTCAGATGATGAAATCATCGGCAGGTTACTTATTGGTGGATAAGAAACCAGAAAATGAACAGTCTGATGAAAAAAGTGTGGGGGCTTCAAGTGCCATAAAAAAAGGGCAACTGAATTCATCTTCAATTCTCTATCAGGATAATCATCAGTTATATCAAATGCCAACCCTTTCTACGCAGGCAGAAAATTCAGATACGGTTCAGTTTGGGCAAAGCGTTTTAAATCAGACCGCGATTGATCGTTATCAGGCCAATAATGTTGCACAACTATTAGACACCATGCCTGGGGTATCTTCGGCTGGCTCTCCTAGACCCGGCGGACAAACCATTAATATTCTGGGTATGGGAGGAGTTGAAGATGTTCCCATTACACTGGATGATTCGGTCAAATCTTTTGATAAATATCGACAAGGGTCAGTCTTTATTGAACCTGAAATTTTAAAACGGGTTACGGTCGATAAAGGTCCGCATAATGTTGAAGTTGGTAATGGCGGTTTTGGCGGAAAGGTGACACTGGAAACCAGAGATGCGCAAGATCTATTAAAACAAAATAAAAATGTCGGCGCATTTCTAAAGTATTCGCGATTTAGTAATAACCAACAAAATACTTATACGGGTGCAGTGTATGGAAAAACTGAAAATAATCTGTTGGATGGGCTGTTTTACTATACCAAACGCGATAGCGATAATGTAGAGCGTCCAGATGGAACCTCTTTTTTATATTCAGCTCAGGAACAGGACACATATTTAGCAAAACTGAATATTCGTCCAGATGAAAGCCAAAAGATTTCTTTCAATGCCATGCAAAGTAGCCATACAGGCTGGGAACCTTTTGCTGCAATGCGTGATCAGGATGCTGTTCCGAGTGCCGCAGATATTGCAAAGTATGGCTATGACGAAGCATGGAAACGCCGTTTAGTCTATCGTGACCAAAAAGATACAAGCTATTCCGCCGGTTATGAGTTCAATCCTGCTGCGAATCCTTATATTAATTTCAAAGCAAATTTTTCTTATTCAAAAACCAAACAACATGATAAACGTTTGGAAGGGGTTTCTTTTTCAGCGGCCAATCTTGGCGATGAAAGCTGGGTGAACTATACCAATACAGCACTAAAACTTTTAAATATCAGTGATATTGATACGGCGTATGGTACACATAAGCTAAAAATCGGGGCACAATATCAAAAGATGAAGCAAAACTCTTTGATGTTGGTTCGCTCTTATCTGAATAATCCTCAATATAATTATGGACTCTATCAACCAAATTATATGCCCGCAGGTGATCAGCAAATGTATAGCGCATTTGTTGAAGATCAATATCAGATTGGGGCAGTTACGATTACGCCGTCTTTACGTTATGACAATATTATCAATCAGGGTTATGGCAATCTGGCTCCACGTTATAGCACGGCTGAAGCAGGTCATGATTATTCAGAAAAAAGCTATACAGGCTGGTCACCCCGTTTAGCACTGGCATGGAAACAGGCAGATTACCTCACGTGGTTTGCTAATATCAGCAAAACATGGCGTGCGCCGCGCGTTGATGAGCAATATTATAATGATGGCCCAAGTTCTACGGTATCTGCGACCAGTCTGTATTTGCGTCCCGAAAAAATGTTGGCGATAAGACTTGGTAATGAAATGAATTTTGATCAGCTTTTGACAGATGATGATCATTTACAGATCCGTCTTAGCTATTATCATAACCGCGGTTCAGACGAAATTTTCCGTAATCGTTCGGTTTTCTGTCAGGCACAAGCCGAGATTATTGCACAGGGTGGAAGTGCGAATGCCAGTGTGTGTAATGGCCAATATGATCATGGTTTTTACAGAAATATTACTGATTACACCATTAAAGCTTATGAAGCAGAGCTATTTTATAATCAGCCCACCTATTTTGCAGGTTTAACCTATTCTTATGTGCGTGGTCAACGTGATAATTCTCCTGTTAATCCATGGTTTAATCAAAAAACATGGATTGAACAAATACCTCCACGCAAGGCGACAGCTACGCTAGGTGTCAATGTTCCTGAACATGATTTGACCATGGGCTGGCGTGGAATTTTTGTAGATGCGCAAACCAGAAGTATTTTAAATACGGATTATTCAATTGGGGCTTCTGGTTTTTCATTGCCTCATACTAAAGGCTATGCTTTGCACGGTATTTTTATCGATTGGCAGCCAGTCGGTGAAAATGGCCCTCAGTTGAATTTCTCTATTGATAACCTATTTAACCGTGACTACAAAATGTATCTGGGAGAATATATGACAGGTACTGGACGTGACTTTAAGTTGAGTATCTCTCAGCGTTTTTAAAATTAAGTAATGAATGGTTTGAGAAAGAAAGCAACGGGTTTTCTTTCTCTTTTGTGGGTTCAACTGAAACTTAAAGCACCATAAAATTAGCTGTACTTCGTGCCAGTATTTTATGGTTTTGCCATGCTTCACTTTCGATATTTAAAATAGATTTACCTTGCTTTACAAAGCGACATTTGGTCTGGACGACACCAACCTGACATGGGCGTAGAAAATCTAATGTCAGATTAATCGTGGTAGCAGGTTGTCGATCATTCGCCAGAAATGCAAATAAGCCCATCACATCATCCAACATTGCGCAAATCATACCACCTTCAACGGTACCTCTAGGGTTGGTAAAACTTTCTAATGCGACATAATCAATTTCAAGTTGCTGCGCTTGATCGTTCCATTGAATATGATGTCCGCCTAGCAAATAGTGAATAGGAGGAAGTTTGTTAGTCATATCCATTTTTTATTTTCCATAAATTGGAGTAGGCTCCCGATGATCTAGAGCCTATCAGTGTTATTTAAATTTCCACGTATAATCAATATTGATACGGGTTTCATTCACAGGTTTGATATTGGCGTTGGCCGACATGTTATTGTCGTAGATGGCATAACGTGCGCGAAGTCCCAGATTTTTGAGCCAACCGCTTTGAATGGTATAGCCCAGATCAAAATCAGTTTCGCGCTCTTTTAAATTGGTTCCACCCAGATTGGGCGCATAAATATTTCGTCCCATGGTATAGCGTGTCATAAAGCGTAAACCCGGAACATAATCCTTAAAATCATATTCATAGCGGAAACTATAAGCTTGTTCTTTGGGATTGAGAAACTCGCCTGGCCATGTATCAATCAGTAGTCCTGTTTCTCCACCACTTAAATAAGGAAACGCAGTTTCACCATGATGCTGAAATGTCCCAAAAATAAATTTATGATTTTGATGCTTCAGTTCAAAATGCGCATGATATAAGTCATTCTCGACTAAGCCTGCTTTTGCATTGCCTTCATCACGACTTCGATAATAATGTAAATAACTACTCAATCGTGTGGTTGGGTTGATCTCCCATTTGTGTAAAAAACCTGTTGTCCATTGATCATAAAGATTATTCACATCCAGATAGAATAAACCTAAACGTAAACTCGAATTGACATTGTAATATCCGCCTGCATAGTACAATCCATCAGTTTCAGCATTTTTAAAACGTCCATTTACTGCTGAAATTCTGATATTTTCAAAATTAGTCGAATCACGTTGATTCACTTTATCAATATAAGCAGCCTGTAATTCAAAATCTTTTACATCTTTAGATTCTAGTGAAATTCCACGATAAGTTTGTGGTAACAAACGGGCAGGAGAAGCGACTAAAACAGGATTCATCGGTCTAAGCGTTCCTATTTTAAGTTCAGTCTGACTAATTTTAGCTTTAGCCGTGACACCGATTTCACCGTAACTTGATGCGGGTTCATTGGTGGCAGTGTCTCGCGGTAGATTTCCAGTTCCTGCATATTTCGCACTGGCATCCAGCTTAAAACCAGCGGTGGCGAGAATATCCAGACCAAAGCCCACTGTTCCTTCGGTATAGCCTGAATTGGCCTTGAAAATAAAGCCTTGTGTCCAGTCCTTCGCTGCTGGATATTTGGAAAGCTCCTGATAATCGCGGTCAAAATAAAAGTTGCGTGTAGTCAATTCTACGCTACTGTTATCGATAAAATTCCCCGCAAATACAGAGCTAGAAAGCATAAGCGTGGAGTACATCCATAATTTAGACATGGCATTTCATCCTGAAATATCATTGTTGTTTTAAGCAAGACTTGTTTGTTCTTTCTGCCTTGCTTCGCTGTTAAAATTTGAATTATTTTCCCAAGAGTTCACGCGCCACGATTTCTTTCATAATCTCGTTGGTTCCGCCGTAAATTTTTTGCACGCGGGCATCGACAAAGAAACGTGAAATTGGATATTCCTGCATGTAGCCATAGCCACCAAACAGTTGTAGTAATTGGTCAATCACATCACATTGGGTATCGGTGATAAAACATTTCAGTGCGGCGACGTGGTTGACGCTGAGTTGCTGTTGGCTATACATCTCAGCACATTGATCGACAAAAGCTTGTGCGGCTTTGGCTTTAATTTGCGCATTGGCAAGTACAAATCGGGTATTTTGCATTTGGCTTAAGGGTTGACCAAAGGCTTTGCGTTGTAAGACATAGTCTTTAGTCAGTTCAATTGCACCCAAAATTGACCCAAGTGCCATCATGGAAATGCTCAGGCGTTCACGCGGTAATTCTTGCATTAAGTAAGCAAAGCCTTGTCCTTCATTGCCTAAACGTTGTGAAGTGGGAACTTTGACCTGATCAAAAAATAGTTCGGCGGTATCTTGTGCATGTAAACCAATTTTTTTCAGTGAGCGTCCTTTTTTTACGCCTTGTAAATGGGCATCAACTAAAAATAACGATATGCCTTTAGCGCCTGCCTGTGGAGTGGTTTTTGCCACCAATACAATTAAGTCTGCATGTAAGCCATTGGAAATAAATGTTTTGAACCATCAACGATATAGTCGTCGTCAGTTAATATGGCTTGTGTACGGATTGCCTGTAAATCAGAACCAGCATTGGCTTCAGTCATGGCAATCGCTGTGACCACTTCACCTGTCACCATTTTAGGAAGCCAATATTTTTTCTGTGCTTCAGTACCGATATTTTGAATATAGGGCGAAACCAATTCATTTTGCCCACCGATGGCAACTGCCAAAGAGGTAAATCCTGCCTGTGCAGTTTCTTGAACTAGCATCAGTGAGTAATGGATAGGTGCGCCATAGCCGCCATATTCTTCTGGAACATCGACGCATAAAAAACCATTTTCACCCAGTTGATTCCAAAGCTTTCGTGGAATTAAGCCATCCTGTTCCCATTGTTCATAATAAGGAGCGACTTGTTCTTTTAGAAAACGTCGATAATTATCTCGAAATAGTTCAAATTCCGTATTGTATTGCATATTTCACCTTTTTTAGGGCAAAACTAAGGAGGAAGCTCAAAAGTAAATTTGAACTTCTTATGTAATTTCAAAGGATTAGTGGTTTAGGACAGGAATCCGAATAATCAGGGGATTGTCCGTTTGCTTTTGATAAAGTTCTTCAATCAAATCCGCTCGACGCTTAGCGATGTTGCTTTGATTCAGATTTCCTTTATCGGTGACTTCTCCTGCATCAAGTTGTGGCGGTTCGGTCATTAAATACAGCATCGACACCCGATTAGAGCTTCCTGTTGCGTCTTTATTAAAATTTAATAAAAATTGGCGGAACCATTGCTGTACTTTGGGATGTTTTAAAATTTCTTCGGCAGGATGATCTTTAAAAGTTAAATCTGCATATTGTGCACAAACATCCAATTTTGGAAAAATCAGAAAACCAATGGCATTTAGGTTAGACCCTGTAATACAGACATCCTGAATCAGTAAATTGCCTTGAATCAGGACTTTATTGCGTAGGGTTCCTACATTAACAAAAGTACCAGTATTGAGCTTAAAGTCCTCTGCAATTCGTCCGTCATACATCAGTCCTTGTGTTGGATCATTGGGGCATACCAAGCACACGGCATCACCCGTATGAAAAAAGCCTTCATCGTCAAATACGATACTTTGTTGATCGGATTTTAAACGCCAATAACCCTGCATGACGTGTTTACCACGCACACAAAATTCCATTTTATCACCGTGTGGCACCAGTTTAATTTCACAACCAGGCGCAGGGTAACCAATAAAGCCTGCCATGACTTTTGGCCCTGTTGTAAAGGCACAAGAAGGCGCAGTTTCAGTCATACCGAGACCACTCATAATCCGAATTTTTTCACCGCAATGTGCTTGTGCAATTTTATCCAGACGATTCCAGCCTGCTTCGGACAATGCTGCACCTGCGAAAAATAGAATTTTGACATCTTTAAAAAAGCGATCACGTAACTCAGCATCTTTTTCCAAAGCATCCGTGAGTTCTTCCCAACCTTTCGGCACATTTAAATAGACCGTCGGGGAGATTTCTTTTAAGTTGCGAATGGTCTCATCAAACTTGCCTGCAACGGGTTTGCCATCATCAATATAAATTGTACCTCCGTTATACAGAGCGATGCCGACATTATGGCTACCCCCAAAAGTATGATGCCAAGACAACCAATCCAGTAATACGGGCGGGGTCTGCTCAAATTCTGGAAAGGTTTGTAATAACATTTGCTGATTCACACACAGCATCAAATGCGTGGTTGGTACAGCTTTAGGCAGTTTAGTCGAACCAGAGGTAAACAAAAATTTGGCAATCTGGTGTTCATCCAGTGTTTGATAAAACTCCTGAACATTGGTCACAGGGGTATCCAGCAAGGATTGAAAAGAGGTACATTGCTGCTGCCCAACAATTCCCGTATTGGTAATGACTTCGATATCGGATGTTGTACAAGTTTGGATCGCTTTGCTAAACGCCTGTCCATCACTGGCATAAATCATGCCCGGAGTGAGTACTTCAAAGATATGTTTAAGCTTACCGAAATCCTGAGAAATCAGAGAATAAGCAGGGGAAATGGCAGAGAATGGAACACCTGCCAACATTGCACCCATCGATAAGGTTAAATGTTCCAGATCATTACCCGACAGAATGAGTAATGGTCGTTCCTGACTTAAATTACGTTGATGCAATGCTTGAGCAATGTGCCAAGCGCGTTGCAAGGTATCGGCATAACTCAATTTGACCCATTGACCCTGAGCATTACGTTTTGCAGCAAAAATATGATCAGGCTTATTTTCTGCAAAATGAATCAGGCGATCTGTGAGCTTTTGCGGATAGGGCTTTAACTGCTCTGTAGGTTGAATATAAAGTACCTGACCTTGATATTGATACTCAACATCATGTGATCCAAGTTGAACAAACCGTTCACGATCTTGTGATTGAGTGGCATTCATTTGCATTTCTTTCACTCCGTGGAAAGCGCATCACTGCGCTTGTTTTGCATCATGCAATTTTTTTATTCATTCAATGTTTATTGTGGTTATTTAACCGCTTCAGTTAAATTGACCTTTAAATCGGATAGTGCCGTGATTGAGTTTGAACCGTAATCCATCTCAATTCGGTAAATTCAGCGATGGAAGCCTTACTACCAAAACGTCCATAACCGCTCGATTTGGTTCCACCAAATGGCATTTGTGCTTCATCATGTACAGTGGCACCATTAATATGACAAATACCTGAATCAATCTGCTTGGCGACTTCAAAGGCTTGAGCAAAGTTTTGGCTAAATACAGCAGATGACAAACCAAACTCACTGTCATTGGCCAGTGCAATACCTTCTTCAAGCGTCTCAAAGCGTTGTACTGTGCATACAGGCCCAAAAGATTCTTCACGGTACAACAACATCTCAGGCTGAATATTCAGTACCAGTGTGGGTTGCATGGTGGTATTTTGAACTTGAATGCCCAAAGGTAAATCTGCACCTTTGGCTTTTGCATCTTCAAGTAAATGTTGAATACGCTCGGCAGCTCGACGGCTTTCTAACACAGCTAACATATTCTGCTGATCAGTTGGATTGCCAGCTTTTAGTGATTTGGTTTTTGCAATTAGTTTTTCAATAAACTGATCGGCTATACTCTGTTGCACTAATACTCGTTCAGTCGACATACAGATCTGACCCTGATTAAAAAAGGCACCAAATGCAACGGCATTGACTGCTTCATCCAGATCAGCTTCATTTAAGATGACAACAGGCGCTTTACCACCAAGTTCTAGCAACACTGGTTTTAAATATTTCGCCGCAGTTTCTGCAATGATTTTCCCAACTTTGGTGGAACCCGTAAAATTAATTCGGTTTACCGCAGGATGTTCGACTAAACGCTGAACAATCTGTGGTGCATCTTCTGGGGCATGGGTAATGACATTGACCACGCCATCACCTAATCCAGCCTCATTTAAAATCTGTCCAATTAAACGATGCGTGGCAGGGCAGGCTTCAGATGCTTTTAATACGACGGTATTACCACAGGCAAGCGGCATTGCTAAAGCACGAGTGGGTAAAATCACAGGTGCATTCCACGGTGCGATTCCAACCACCACACCGCATGGAACACGAATCCCCATCGCCAGATTACCCGGGACATCCGAGGGAATCAGACTGCCATCAATCTGTGTGGTCATGGCAGCAGCTTCACGCAGCATATTGGCGGCAAGATGCACATTAAACCCATACCAAGTCGCAGTCGACCCTGTTTCCTGCATCCCAATATGAATAAATTGATCAGTATGTTGATCCATTAAATCTGCTGCTTTTAATAAGCGTAAACGACGTTCAGTTGGAGACAGTTTTGACCAAATCTGAAAAGCTTGTTGCGCCGATTCAATGGCACGGTCAACATCTTCAAGCGTTGCGGCAGATGCAATACTAGCAACCTGACCGTTAATCGGGCTGATGCGTTCAAAGCTTGCGCCATTAGATGCGTCAAGCGATTGACCGTGGATGAGTAACTGTACATTTTGCATGGGTTGTGTCCTTACATAGCCAATAAAAATCAAAAGTTAACCAGTACGCTTATAGCTCTGTAAACCCGGTTTAATCGATTTTTCGTCCAAGAATTGTTTCAGTCCTTCTTCACGACCACCTTCTGTATCACGGTGATTACATTGATCCAGTTTGGCATATAAATAGTCTTCGTTTTGATCCCAAGTCAGTTCGCGGCAGCGTTTAAAACCATTTTTCGCGGTACGCAATACTACAGGGTTTTTTTCAAGCAGGCAGTTTGCCAATTCAGTGACTTCCGCTTTAAGTTGAGCCAAAGGAACGCTTTTATTAATTAAGCCCATTTGTTCAGCTTCTTTACCGCTAAAGGTTTTACCTGTCATGATGTAATACAATGATGCACGATGCCCCACGGTATCGGCCATTGCTTTACTCACCAAGTTACCCGGTGGAATACCCCAGTTAATTTCAGATAGACCAAAAGTTGCTTCATCTGCTGCAAGCGCAAGATCACACGCCACTAATGGAGAGAAACCGCCACCAAAACACCAGCCATTCACCATCGCAATCGTGGGTTTTGAGTACATTCTGAGTAATTGCCATTGCCAGCGACATGAATCACGGCGAATACGTTCTTGAAAAATTTCAGGTTGTGTATCTACTTCACGGAAGTATTCTTTTAAATCCATTCCCGCAGTCCAAGAATCACCAGCACCTGTTAAAACTAAAACTTTGGCATTTTGATCAAGTTCGAGTGTTTCAAGTACATCAATCATTTCACGGTTAAGGGTTGGACTCATGGCATTTTTCTTTTCGGGACGATTTAAAATGACCCATGCGATACCATTTTCAAGTTGTACATCAACGGTTTCCCAGCGTTTTTCATATGTCATGTGTATTCTCCTTGAATGACAATGGTGTTGTTCTGGATTTAATTTAATATCAGTTAAACTTACATTCAAGTCTTTTTTGAGAAATATTTAATATTTTTCATAATTATATGAAAAATATAAATAAAAAATTTAAATTAAAAAATATTTATAAAATACTATTGATTTTTTTATAAGCTTAACTGATATTTTAACGGTGTTTTTTAAACACTACACAATAAAAAATGTCATGGAAATATGGTCTAAATAAGGAAAGGACTATGGATAAAGTATTGAATCCGTCAGGAAGGGCGAAACTGACTTTACTACTCTGTTTTGCCATCGCAAGCTTTGAAGGTTTTGATCTTCAATCAATGGGTGTAGCAGCGCCACGTATGCGTGCGGAGTTTATGTTGGATAATGCCCAAATGGCTTGGGCATTTAGTGCTGCTATTATTGGAACCTTGCCTGGTGCAATTATTGGTGGACGACTGGCCGATATTATTGGACGTAAGAAAATTTTAATTCTGAGTATTCTCATTTTTGGTGTGATGTCTTTACTCACCGCCTATGCCGAAAATTATACTTTGCTTTTACTTATCCGTTTTTTTACAGGGTTGGGTATGGGCGGCGCTTTACCGATGATGATCACTTTGGCTTCTGAAGCTGTTGCTGAAAATCGAAAAGCGACCGCAGTCAGTATTATGTATAGCGGGATCCCTTTTGGTGGATTGCTGACTTCGGTGGTTGCAATGTTGTTAGCAGGCGATAGCGAATGGCGACATATTTTCTATGTGGGCGGTATTGCGCCTATCTTGTTAATTCCGTTATTGATGAAGTATCTACCCGAGTCAAAAAGTTATTTGCAACAAAAAACACAAGCACCAACGCCTTTTTTTGAAGTGCTATTTGCCAAAGAAAGACGTATGTCGACCTTGCAAATTTGGGTCAGTTTCTTTTGTACACTCGTGGTTTTATATTTTTTGCTGAACTGGCTGCCGCTACTCATGGGCGCACAAGGACTGTCCAAACTAGAAGCTAACTATGTACAAATGGGCTATAACATAGGGGGAATTTTCGGATCAATCCTGATGGGGATGTTATTGGATCAAATGCGCATGGCAACGGTCATCAAATTTATTTATGCAGGAATCTTGATCGCGCTTTGCTGTTTATCGATTTCTCCAACAGTCGCTTTATTGGCACTTTCTGCGGTGGGTTGTGGTTTGTTTATTGTAGGTGGTCAATCTGCACTTTATGGACTAGCTGCGATGTATTATCCAACCGAAATGCGAGGTACAGGTGTTGGTGCTGCGGTTGCCATTGGGCGAATTGGTTCATTTGCAGGGCCATTGTTTGCAGGATTTTTATTATCATTAGGGCAAAGTGCCACAATCGTCATTGGTTCAAGTATCCCTGTGATTTTGATTGCTGCAATTTCTGCGTTGCTGCTTGTCAGAAAGCCTAAACAGGCAGTACAGTTAGCACATAGCCAAAGTACAACTTAAGTAAAATGAAAAGTATGGGGCAGGGCTTCATACTTTCTTTAAATTTTGATGATCAAACATGATGCCAAACTCAAGTTCAGTTGAAAAAAAACGAGAAGATGAACCAAGACTCAGCTATATGATTGCCCGTGTGGATCGAATCATTAGTAAACATCTCACCGAACATCTCAAAGATTTAAATATTAGTTTGCCGCAATTTACCACTTTATCAGTTTTGGCGGGCAAGCCGAATCTTTCAAATGCACAATTAGCAGAGCGTTCTTTTATTAAGCCGCAATCTGCCAATAAAATTTTACAAGATTTGCTGGTCAATGACTGGATCGAAAAAACACCAGATCCAACGCATGGTCGTCGTATTTTATTGACCGTCACTGGAAAAGGTCTGGAAAAATTGGCAGCGTGTAATCAAATTGTTGAAAAACTGGAACATCAGATGTTACAGGGTGTCGATATTCATTTGGCGTATTTAATTCGCAATAATCTGGAAATTATGGTGAAAAACCTAAGTACCACAATTGATGATCGCCAAACGTGACACTTTCATTTAGCGTTCACTTTTTGCCAGTTCTACATTGATGTAGCTCATAATCATGGTTTTTAAACCCTGCACCAATTCATCAAAAGTGATATAGGGGTTTGGCAAAATTAAATGGCGGGCAATATTAAAGATTCCGCTATTGATGCTGACATAGGCAGTCACTGCCAGATTGTTTACTTTTAGATATTTTGGATTATTCATCATATATTTCATGACAATATTCATGAGTTCACGTTCAATCTGATTGATATATTTGTCATATTTAAGCTCACTCGCATAACGTAAACAAATCAAATAGCGCTCATTATTTTGAGTCAATAAATCGCGAAAGGTATAGAAAATAAGTTCAATGACCGATTCTAGCTCCATATCCATAATGATCGGAGTGAGATTTTGAATCATCTCCAGAATTTCCTGCACAAAAGAATGTGCCATCGCATCGTAAATTTCTTCTTTGTTTTTAAAATATTCATACAGTGAACCCACACTCACGCCTGCGATATCTGCAATATGTCGAGTCGTTGTACCACTGGTGCCATGCAAAGCAACAGAGATAAAACCCGCTTCGATAATGGTATCCACCGTGACTTTTGCGCGAGTCTGGCGCGGTTTGCGTGTACTCAACATCACATCCTTAAAATCCGAATATTTATTCAAGTTATCATGTCGGGCCATATTTACCAAATTAAAAAACATAAATCCGAACAGCAAAAAATTCTGAATTTTATCTAATTTTATCAAGATCAATAAATGCATGATGTCATTTGCTTAAAAGCTCATTATTAGGATTATTTTTTGCTAATTTATAATTTTGCTCTTCATAAAAACAATATGTTATGTAAGTTTAACTGGAGTATTCATTTTAACCGCTTTGATTTTTGCAGATAAGCTCAGCCATTTAGACCCGAATTGAATCCGAACATAAGATCAGATTAGGATGAAATGGTTAGTAAAGTGCGAACAATATTTCAGTTTGCATGATTGAACTTGGTAAATATTGAATGTTGTAACAAATTGAATGCTTTAAGTAGGTGTCGCCATGATCACGACCGCAGTAAAAAAATCAGTCCAAGCTTTCAAATCATCGCCAAAATTTGAACAACCTGATTATGCCTTGAAACAGACCATTCCAATTCGTCATGTCGCGATTGGATTTGAAGGTCAGGATATTGATATTTCATTTTATATGAATAATCAGTTTGCCACGATTTTTTTCGCCACACTGTCTGTATTCTTGACTTATGGTGAAGACTTAGTGATTGAAACAGCTCGTTTTCACCGAGATATGGTCAAAGATCCTGTTCTCAAACAGCGTGTCACTTCTTTGATTGGACAAGAAGCGATTCATTCCAAATTACACAATGAGTTTAATGATGCGATTGCACACGAAGCCATTAATTATCCCGTTGCTTTATATCGTTTCCTGGGCGAAAAATTCTTTGACAATATTTTCTTAAAGTTTCCACAGCCGCTTAAGCTTTCCATGATGGCGGGGATTGAGCATTTTACCGCGGTGCTTGCCGAATACATGATGAAGCATGAAAAGAATTTTTATTATTCTGATGATGCTAAAACCCGTGCTATGTGGATGTGGCATATGCTGGAAGAATCTGAGCATAAAGATATTGCCTACGATGTTTATCAGCTACTCAATGGCAATTATTCACTTCGTGCCGCAGGGTTTTTTATTGCATTGGGGACAATTTTAGGTTTGATTCCGTTTTCCACTCTTTTTGTTCCTATGCTACGCAAGCCAAAAGACATGTTGACCCGAAAATTCTGGAAAGATGCAGGTCGGGGTGTCAGCCTCATTTTTAGTCCTAAAGATGGTGTATTTGGTAGCACTATAGGGCAGATATTTGATTATTTACGTCCTGATTTTCATCCGAATGACCATGACACATCGGCTTATCTCGAATATTACAAAGACAAACTACTCTCCGAAGGCGGGGCGATTGCGCCTTATCTGATCAAAACATTTACACCACCAGTACGTCATTAAGTCCTGCGTTATTCAACAAAGAGATGTTCAGTCAAGATGCTGACAGGAAAAAGGTTATGCCATGAAATTATTTGGCTCAAAAAATAAAAAGCCAAGCCAACAGTCTTATGCTGTTGTAACAGGCGCAGGCAGTGGTATTGGTCGTAGTTTTGCACTGGAACTGGCGCGCCGCGGCGGTACGGTGGTGTGTTCAGATATCAATCTAGAGGCAGCTCAAGCAACAGTGAGTCTGATTGAACAACTCGGCGCGACTGCATTTTCTGTGCAATGTGATGTAGCGAAAGCTGAACAAGTCGCACAGTTGGCTGAACAGGCCGAACAATTACTGAAAAATCCAGTCACTCTGGTCATTAATAACGCAGGCATTGGTTTGGGTGGCAAATTTGATGAAATGTCGATGGAGGATTGGCAATGGTGTATGGATGTCAATTTATGGGGCGTGATTCATGGCTGCCGGGCATTTGTGCCTAAGTTTAAGCAACTTGGATATGGCGCGATTATCAATGTGGCCTCAGCAGCATCCTATACTGCTGCACCTGAAATGACCGTCTACAACGTCAGCAAAGCAGGGGTACGCGCATTATCAGAAACATTGTCTGCTGAGCTTAAAAAGTTTGATATTAAGGTGAATGTACTGTGCCCAACCTTAGTACCCACCAACATTATAAAAAATGGCAAAGTGCCGCATAAAGGCATTCTGGATTATGCACTGACCCATCTGGCATTTACCACCAGTGACAAAGTCGCAAAACTGACGCTGAATCGTTTGGATCGCAACAAGCTTTATACCATCCCACAGCTTGATGCCAAGCTTTTCTGGTTGATGAAACGTACAGCACCCAATCTTTATGCAAAATTTCTAGGGACTTCCTACAGATTAATGAAATAACCAACGATGAAATTTAGATGGGAATTCGGTCAAATGCCGTTTTAAAAGATCTATTTTTCAAGTACAAGGATATTGTAAATGACAGCTCAAGCAAAAAAATTAAACTCGGCTGAAAGCAAAGCATTACCCCAGCATATTTATGACACGTTTATTGTCGGTGCTGGTATTTCAGGAATTGCAGCAGCGATTCGACTCGACCAAGTCGGTTATACCGATTACAAAATTATTGAAAAAGCAGGTCGTGTAGGCGGGACATGGCGTGAAAATACCTATCCGGGTTGCGGTTGCGATGTACCATCGGCTTTATATTCTTATTCATTTGCACCAAGTAGCAAATGGAGTCATCTATTTGCGCGTCAACCTGAAATTCTCAGTTATTTAGAAGAAGTGAGCCACATATTCAATGTTCATGAAAAAATTGAATTTGAAACTGAACTTGAAAAAGCGGCTTGGGACAATGAGCGTAATATTTGGGTGCTTGATACCAATAAAGGACAGTATCTTTCTCGTACTGTCGTGTTTGCGACAGGACCAATTACCGAAGCGCAAATTCCAAAATTAGAGGGCATCGAAACCTTTACAGGCGAGATGTTTCATTCAGCAAAATGGAAGCATGACTATGACTTAACCGATAAACGTATTGCCGTGATTGGTACAGGCGCTTCAGCGATTCAATTTGTGCCACAAATTCAACCTTTAGCAAAAGAACTCTTTGTTTTTCAGCGTACTGCACCTTGGGTCGTGCCAAAACCAGATATGCAACTGGGTGAGTTTGGTAAATCTGTCATTGAAAAATTTCCACTGATTCAATCGACTTGGCGTAAAACTGTCGCACAATCTCTGAATGCGATTAACTTTGGTTTGCGAAATCCTTCTGTTTTAAAGCCTGTCGGTGAAGTATTTAAACAAGTACTAAAAGTTCAGGTAAAAGATCCTGAGTTATTAAAAAATGTGACGCCAGATTTTACCATTGGCTGTAAGCGTCTATTATTTGCCAACAATTACTATCCAGCTTTACAAGCCGATAATACGCATTTGATTCCACAGGGTTTGGTCAAAGTAGAAGGCAATACGGTAATTGCTGCCAATGGTGAACGTCATGAAGTTGATGTGATTATTTGGGGAACAGGCTTTGAAGTCTCTCATCCTCCTATTGGTCGCCGTGTTTATAATGACAAAGGGGAATGTCTGCATGACTTATGGAAAAGTAGTTCTCCTGAAGCGTATTTAGGAACCAATATTGAAAATGTACCCAATGCGTTCTTGGTACTCGGACCAAATGTGTTGGTGTATGATTCATTTATTGGCTTAGCCGAAGCGCAATTAGATTATATTGTTGATGGTTTGCAAAAAATCAAAAAACACAATATTGCCAAATTAAGTGTTAAACCCCAAGTCATCCATGCGCATAATGAATTGGTGCAAAAGCATTTAAAAACCACCGTATTTAATGCAGGTGGCTGTAAAAGTTATTATTTGGATGCCAATGGGCGTAACTTCGCCGCATGGCCGTGGTCGTTAAAAAAATTAAAACAGCGTTTAAAAACTTTGAACCTACGCGATTATGAAGTGACTTACCAAACCAATCTAAGCAAAAGTAAAGTAGACGCTTAATTTTCTGGTTTATTTTCAAATGAAGCAGTCTATTGTTTTCAATCGACTGCTTTTATTTTGATTTTGCTTTCAAAGGAAGATGACATGAAACAAGGAAGGTCAAGTCGTACCGCAGAAGCCGCTGCAGCATTACGCGCCCATCATTATTTATTCGCGCATGATCCGATTTTTGCCGATGCTTATGCATTTGAAATGACCAATAAAGCGTGGAAAAGCTTATTAAGCTTGCCTTTGGTGAATAGATTCTTTAACTCACCAGCATTGAATCGAACGTTAGGTTTGTTAACAGCTCAGGTCGTGGGGCGTTCGCGTTATGCTGAAGATCAATTGCAACAGGCGATTGAAAAGGGAATTGATCAATATGTACTTGTTGGGGCAGGCTTAGATTCATTTGCCTTACGTTTGGCACAGCATTATCCAGATTTAAAAATTTTTGAGGTTGATCATCCCGATACACAGCGTTTAAAAATCCAAAAACTTAAACAACTGGGTGATATTCCTGCCAATGTCGAATTTGTCGCCATCGATTTTGAAAAGGAAGCTTTGGGAGAGGTTCTAGCTCGTAGTAACTATACGCAAGATCGTCCTGCTTTTTATTCATGGCTAGGTACAACGCACTATTTACAGCCTGAAACCACCTTACAGACCTTAAGTAGTATTGCCAGTTTCGCAGCGAAGCAAAGTGAAATTGTTCTGGATTATTCGATTAATTTTGATTCACTTCGGGGGATTGAAAAAATAGGAACTCAAGCTGTTGCTCAATTCACAAAAATCTTACGCGAACCATTGATGGGGCAATTTAATTCATTAGAATTGCATGATCTCGTGAATCAAATGGGTTTTCAAATACTTGAAGATTTATCTGGCGATGCTCTATCAGAACGTTATTTTTATGCCCGAATAGATCACATCAGACATACCACTGCGACCCATATGTTGCATTTGATATTAGAACCAAACAAGAAATAAGCAAATATAGATTTCACAATTCATTGAGCATAAAAATTTAAAAATGGATGCTGGTAAAAAATTCGATTTATAAATGACGAGCGTAGTCACGTACCGAGTGACGCGTTATGATAAATGCCAGTGAGTGATTGGAACAGTATATGAAGATGATTGCAGATGAAAATCTGGCATTTACCGACTATTTTTTTTCTGAATTTGGCACAGTTGAACATCGTGCTGGTCGACATTTGCAGCATGAAGATGTCAAAGATGCCGATGCTTTAATTATTCGATCTGTGACCAAAGTCGATCATGCTTTAATCGATCATAGCGCATTAAAATTTGTAGGCAGTGCGACCATTGGTACAGACCACATGGATATTAATGCACTGCAACAACAAGGCATTGCGTGGAGTAATGCACCGGGATGTAATGCTCAGGCAGTTGCAGAATATGTCATTACCGCGTTATTACATTTAAGACCAGAGCTTTTACAACAAAAACAGCAGTTTACCTTAGGTATTATCGGTTTGGGCAATGTCGGTCGTCGTTTGGCTTACATGGCAAAATTATTGGATTGGCACGTTATTGGCTATGATCCTTATGTAAAGCTTGATCAAATTGAAAATGCTTCATTAGATGAATTACTACAACGTAGTAATGCCATTTCAATCCATGTTCCACTCACCAAAACAGGCGATTATCCGACTTATCATCTCATTAATGCCGATCGACTCGCATGTATTCCAGCTCAAACGATTTTGATCAATAGTGCGCGCGGGCCTGTGATTGAAGAAGCTGCTTTAATTGAAAATATTCAAAAAACGCAGCGTCAAGTGGTGTTGGATGTGTTTGAACATGAACCTGTCATTTCTGAGCAGTTGCTAGATTTAGTTAGTTTGGTGACCCCGCATATTGCAGGTTACAGTTTGGAAGGTAAAGCGCGCGGTACACAAATGGTGTATCAGGCGTTTTGTCAGCATTTCGGTTTTAAAGCTGAGAAGCAGTTTGAGTCACAACTCCCGATTGGTGAACCTTACTTTAAAGATTTATCCTTAAAACAAGCGTTACAACGATATTTAACAGAGATTTATGATATTCAGCGTGACGATCAACATTTACGTGCTTGTGTCAAAGAAGGACAAGTCGATCAGCAAGCTTTTGATCGATTACGAAAAGAATATCCATTGCGCCGTGAATGGGCTGCGTATGGAGGGCCTGTGGCATGAGTCAAAAGTCGGATTTAAATTTAAAAAATTATCAACCCACCTGTTCGATTGAAGCACTTAAAGCGCGTGCCAAACTGTATCAAAAGATTCGTACTTTTTTTGCAGAGCGTGATGTATTGGAGGTCGAAACACCAATTATTTCTCAGGCAGGGGTAACCGATGTGCATTTGGCTTCAGTACGTGCATTACGCCATATTCAAGGCAAACAGCGTATTCAATATTTACAAACCTCGCCTGAGTTTGCCATGAAACGTTTGCTTGCTAGTGGCAGTGGTCCGATTTATCAGATTTGTAAAGTATTTCGTGATGATGAACATGGACGTAAACATAATAGCGAGTTTACCATGTTGGAATGGTATCGCCCTGAATTTGATCTTAAAGACTTAATGCATGAAACGGCTGATTTATTACACAGTTGTTTGTATCATCGTTTTGATGAGATTCGCCCGATGATACTCAGTTATAAACATGCTTTTCAGGATCGTCTGGATATTAATCCATTGCAAGCCAATCTAAATCAATTAAAAGATACTGCGCGACGCGTCGGGCTGACGCTAGATTTGGGCGATGATCGACTCGCCTATATGGATTTATTATTTTCGCATTTTGTTGAGCCGAGTCTGGGCTTTGATACGCCCGTATTTTTAACTGATTTTCCTCCAGAAATGGCATCACTGGCTAAAGTGCGTATTGATGATGACGGTGAACAGGTTGCCGCACGTTTTGAGGTTTATATTGAAGGTTTAGAACTGGCCAATGCTTATGATGAATTATTGGATGCACAAACATTAAGACAGCGTTTTGAAGCGGATAATCTCGAGCGTAAACAACAAGGCTTAGCCGAAATGCCACTTGATGAACATCTTTTGGCAGCTTTACCACATATGCCTGCTTGTTCGGGTATTGCTTTAGGGATCGATCGGTTACTGATGATCGCAACTGAAAACATGCGTATTGATCAGGTGATTGCTTTTCCAGCAACAATAGCGTAGTAAAAGTGTGATTTTAATATCGTATCTGATGATTAATATTAAGATCACAGATAAAAAATAAGCCGCTGATGCGGCTTACTTTATTTTTAGCGAAACGTTAGTCTTGCTGAATTCCAGCCACTTTCCAATCTTCACTTGAACCTGCTGGCTTAACAAAGTGCCAGATTTCAGAGAAGGGTTGCGGTAAGCTATTCAGATCTTCACTTACTGTACCTGTGAAACGAACACTGACCACATACTGACCATTTTCCGTTGTGCTATCCACCACCATTGCATTTAAGTTACTAAACTCAGCAACGTCCTGATCTTGATTCGCCATAATGTCGTTATACATCGAGCTATAAAGATCTGGTGTCAAATAACGACGAATTTCTTCAATATTACTAGCAGAATTCACCGATTGAATATGGTTAAAACGCTGGCGTGCAACACGTAAGAAAGTTGCAGGTTCCGTTCCATCAGGAAGCTGACTACCACTATTGGTATATGCACTACTAAACGGGGCAGACGTTGGTGCTGCATTTGTATTGCCACCAACATTCTGACCAAAAATATTGGTGCTATCACTTGCTACAGAACGATTTGTCGCTGTGTTTTGCCCAAATGGTGCTGAACCACCAGTATTGTTTGGTGCAAACGGATTGTTTGCTGCAACTTTTTGCTTATTGCTAAATCTACGGAAAATAAAGAAAGCAATCGCAGCAATCAAGATAATCCAGATCCAGCCCGGGATGCCACTTTTCTTTTCTTGCTCAGCTTTTGCCTGAGCTGCTGCATCCTGTTGAGTGGCTTGTTGCTCAGGAGAAGTTGAATGACGGTCATCCGCCAGCGCATTGGCAGCAACGGCACCCACAGCAGCCCCTGCCACACCCGCAGCAACCATTGAACCAACACCCGGACCAGAACGCTGTGGTGTACCAGCAGGTGCTGTTTGAGGTGCAGGAGTCACTTGGCGAGGTTGTTGGTAAGACTGGCTTGGAGCGGCTGAACGTGACATACCATGACTTTTGCCGCCACCTGCACGTTTTGCTTCAGCAAGCGGTGCAACGACCAAAGCGGCCATCAAAACACCTGCCAATAAACTACGCTGTCGTACTTCCATCGAAAATTCCTATATAAATTCAATTTACAAGTGTATTTATGCAGGCTTTTTTGACGAATTTCAATAACAAAAATATGTTTTTTTATGTCAAATCATATCCGACGATTTAATTTAACTCGTCACTTAGTTGCATGGCTTCTGTTAATGCTTCGTGCAACCTTGCAACCGCAATAATTTGTACCCCATCAACGGTCTTTTGCGGAGCATTGCCACGCGGCAAAATGACATATTTAAATCCATGTTTGGCGGCCTCTTTTAAACGTTCTTGACCGTTTGGAACGGGGCGTATTTCACCCGATAATCCAACCTCTCCAAATACAGCCAATTGTTGTGGTAAGGCTTTACCACGTAAGCTAGACGCACAGGCTAAAAGGACTGCCAAATCTGAACCTGTTTCGGTAATTTTTAAGCCACCCACCACATTAACATAAACATCTTGTCCAGAAGTTTGAACGCCACCATGACGATGCATCACTGCAAGTAACATGTTTAAACGGTTTTGTTCAAGACCCAGTGCCACACGTCGTGGTTGACCATGTGCATCATCGACCAGCGCCTGTACTTCGACTAAAAGTGGGCGAGTACCTTCGCGACTAATCATGACAATAGAACCCGGAATAGCTTCATCATAACGACTTAAGAAAATAGCCGAAGGATTGGCGACTTCACGTAAACCTTTATCGGTCATGGCAAAAACGCCCAGTTCATTGACTGCACCAAAACGGTTTTTTACCGCACGAATCATACGGTAGCGTGAATCTGATTGCCCTTCAAAATACAAAACACAATCCACCATATGTTCAAGTACACGTGGACCAGCCAAAGCACCTTCTTTAGTGACATGACCTACGATAAATAGGGCAGTTCCACTATGTTTGGCAAAACGTGTGAGTAAAGCAGCAGATTCACGGATTTGAGAAACACCACCGGGGGCAGATTGTAAAGTTTCTGTATATAAAGTTTGAATGGAATCTAATATGGCAACGGCAGGGCGTTCCTGAGCCAAAATTTCACAAATCCGTTCTACACAAGTTTCAGCCATAACTTTGAGTTTATCGGTCGGTAAGTCGAGCCTTTGGGCGCGTAATGCAACCTGAGATAAGGATTCTTCACCTGTTACATAGAGTGCAGAGCTATTACTACTGGCCATATAAGTTGCGGTTTGCAGCAAAATGGTCGATTTACCAATGCCGGGATCGCCCCCAATCAGCACCACTGAGCCTGTCACCAGCCCGCCACCGAGTACCCGATCAAATTCACCAATCCCTGTTGCAACTCGTGTTTCATGCGAAACAGAGATCTGATTTAAGATGGTGACTGCGGAAGTTTGACCTGCATAACCGCCTAATTTAGGTTTAGCACGATGTGAGGAAGCAGGTTCAACACGCACTTCAAGCAAACTATTCCATTCACCGCATTCTGAGCATTGACCTGACCACTTGGGATGATCTGTACCACATTGTTCACAGCGATAAACCGTTTTAACTTTGCTCATATTCAGTGCATCTTGGAATTAATAAATCAGTGAAATGTAACAATTGGGAACTTTAAACACAAATTTTGCAGGAAAATATCGCCAAAAAATACTTTGGCACGTAAACTGCAATCTCAGGGATAAGTTCAATTACAGCTTAAAAATGGAGTAAGTATGTCTAAAAAAACATCTTATAGGCGTTATTTATCAAAAAAATAAAACAATAAGTTAAAAAAACTTTTTTGTTTTAATGGTTTTAGGCTAATTTTAAAGTACAAAATTTGAGAGTTAAAAAAAACAAAGTCAAATGAAAATTTTGGTTCACATTCTGGAGAAGGTGAACTCTCACGCAGCTTATCCAACCGTCATCTCCAATTAATTGCAATTGGTGGGGCGATTGGTACAGGGTTATTCATGGGGTCAGGTAAAACCATTAGTTTAGCTGGTCCTTCTATTCTCTTTATTTATGGCCTGATTGGTATCATGGTGTTTTTCGTCATGCGAGCGCTGGGCGAATTACTGTTATCCAATCTTAAATATAAATCTTTTATTGATTTATCGACTGATTTGATCGGCCCTTGGGCGGGTTATTTTGTCGGTTGGACGTATTGGCTGTGTTGGGTCACCATTGGGATCGCAGATTTATCCGCCATTATTTATTATCTGGAATTCTTCAATGGCGGTGAGTCTTTCACGGCATTGGGTGGGTTGCTGATTAGTACCGTTGCCATTTTATTTGTACTTGGATTAAATCTGGTTACGGTAAAATTGTTCGGTGAAATGGAATTTTGGTTTGCCATGGTAAAAATCACAGCAATTATTGTGTTAATTGCTGTGGGCTTGTGGATGATTTTTACAGGTTTTACCAACTCTTCGGGTACGACCGCAAGTGTGAGTAATCTTTGGACTCATGGTGGCTTTTTTCCAAAAGGACTAGATGGCTTTTTAGCAGGTTTCCAGATTGCCATTTTTGCCTTTGTTGGGGTAGAGCTGGTTGGAACGACGGCTGCCGAGACACAGGATCCAAAACGTAATTTACCTAAAGCGATTAATTCGATTCCAATTCGGATTATTATTTTCTACGTATTGGCATTGTTTGTGGTGATGTGTGTAACCCCATGGGATCAAATCAATCCTAAAGTCAGTCCATTTGTGAATATCTTCTCACAAGCGGGTATTGCCTCTGCTGCGATTATTATGAATCTGGTAGTACTGTCTTCTGTAATGTCATCCATGAATAGTGGCGTGTTCTCGACTAGCCGTATGTTGTTTGGTCTCTCAACAGATCAAAAAGCACCAAAACTCTTTGCCATGTTGTCTAAGTCAGCAGTTCCAGCAAAAGCGTTAATATTCTCTTCTATTTGTATCTTCATTGGTGCGTTTGTCCAGTATATTTATAAAGTACAAACAGGCACAAATGATGAAGTCACTGCGTTTACATTAGCGACGACATTGTCGACCATTTTGTTTATCTGTGTGTGGATTATTATTATGTGGAGTTATATTAACTACCGTAAAAATAGACCAGAACTACATGAGCAATCGATCTTTAAATTACCTGGTGGTGTGTTTACTTGTTGGGTGGTGATCTTATTCTTCCTTGCAACGATCTATTTCCTTGCTTTGGATGAAACCACACTTGAATCATTAAAAGTTAGTCCAATCTGGTTTATTATTTTGGCTATTGGTTATTTCTTTGCTAAAAAGAAATAGGTCTGAATAAATCCACAGAACGCCAGTATAAACTGGCGTTTTTTTATGTTTAGACTTTAGCTGCTGAGATGATCACGCTATACTGCTCCGAATTGTAAAAGTTCGGTGTTCAGATGCTTAAAGTCATTTGCTCTATCAGTATATTACTGAGCGGTGCTGCGCTCACAGCATGCGGTCAATCAGGTGCATTACATTTACCTTCTGATCCAAATTATGACAAACGTGCCAAATATTTACTGTATTCATCTAAAGATGCTGAGCAACAAGCTCAGAAAAATGCAACTGAGGAAAAAGAAAAATCCTCAGCTTCAGAACCTACACCATCCCCTTAAAGCCTCAAAGATAAGGATACATTCATGAGTTTCTCCCGCATTCAAGGGATATTGCATGCTGAGCAATGTTCACTGCTTCAGCTTGCCGAACAGTTTGGTACACCGTTATATGTTTATTCAAAAGCAGCTTTTGAAAAACATTATCTGGATATGGATCGTGCTTTTGATTTTATCGATCATCAAATCTGCTTTGCGGTGAAGTCAAACTCAAACCTTGCGGTGTTGAATGTATTAGCCAAGCTTGGGGCTGGTTTTGATATTGTGACAGGGGGCGAGCTTGCGCGCGTGTTGGCAGCAGGTGGTGATCCTGCCAAAATCGTATTTTCGGGTTTAGGCAAATCAGAAGCAGATATTGAAAAAGCGCTGCAAGTCGGGATTGCCTGTTTCAATGTTGAATCGTATGCCGAATTGGATCGTATTCAAAAAGTTGCAGCAAAACTTGGGAAAAAAGCCCCGATTTCCTTGCGTGTTAATCCAGATGTCGATGCCAAAACCCATCCTTATATTTCAACGGGATTAAAAGAAAATAAATTTGGTATTCCAAGTGATACAGTTTATGAAACTTATCAATACGCGGCATCTTTATCCAATTTAGATGTTGTGGGAATTGATTGCCATATCGGTTCACAACTGACTGAAACCAAGCCTTTTGTCGATGCTTTGGATCGTGTTATGGTGATGATTGCTGAGTTGAAAAAGCGTGGTATCGACCTCAAACATATTGATATTGGTGGTGGTTTAGGTGTTTGTTATAAAGATGAAACACCGCCAAGCGTTGAAGAATATGCCAATGCGTTGAAACCTGCGCTGCAAGAATTGGACTTGAAAGTCTACATGGAGCCAGGACGTAGTATTAGTGCCAATGCAGGCGTATTACTGACCAAAGTGGATCTGCTTAAACCGACCAATCATCGTAATTTTGCGATTATTGATGCTGCGATGAATGATTTGATTCGTCCATCTTTATATGAAGCGTGGATGGATATTCAGTCGGTGGATGCCAATACAGATGTTGAAGAAAAAGCTTGGGATGTGGTCGGTGCGATCTGTGAAACTGGAGACTTTCTAGGCAAAGATCGTAAGTTGGCATTAAAAGAAAATGATGTCTTGGCTGTACTGGGTGCGGGCGCTTATGGTTTTGTCATGAGTTCAAACTATAATAGTCGTGGTCGTGCTGCTGAAGTGATGGTGAATGCAGATCAAGCTCATTTGATTCGTGAGCGTGAAACGATTGAATCATTATGGGATAAAGAACGTTTATTACCTGAGGAGTAAAAAATCATGTTGCTTGAATTTACAAAAATGCATGGCTTGGGTAATGATTTTGTCGTGGTTGATTTAATCAGTCAACGCGCGTATCTGGATACTACTACCATTCAGCGTATGGCTGATCGTCACTTTGGGATTGGTTTTGATCAACTTCTGATAGTTGAACCGCCCGATTTTCCAAGTGCAGATTTTAAATATCGTATTTTCAACGCAGATGGCTCTGAAGTTGAGCAATGTGGCAATGGCGTTCGTTGTTTTGCGCGTTTTGTACATGATCGCCAACTGACCAATAAAACCAAAATCAAGGTGCAAACCAAAGCGGGCATCGTTGAACCTGAATTGGGACCAAATGGTTTAGTTCGAGTCAATATGGCCTTTCCAAAATTTTCTCCAAATGAAATTCCTTTTGTCACGGAAGAGTTTGAAGCACTTTATCATCTTGAGCTTGCAAATGATCAAAGCTTAAAAATTGATGTGGTCAATATGGGCAATCCCCATGCTGTGACCATTGTGCCAGATGTATTAACTGCGGATGTTGCAAGCATTGGACCACAAGTTGAATCGCATGTACGTTTCCCACAACGGGTCAATGCTGGGTTTATGCAAATTCTGGATGAAAAACATGTACGTCTACGTGTTTTTGAGCGTGGCGTCGGCGAAACTTTAGCGTGTGGAACAGGGGCATGTGCCGCAGCAGTCAGTGGAATGCGCCGTGGTTTACTCGCCAATGAAGTTGAAGTTGAACTGGCAGGCGGTAAGTTACAAATTGCTTGGCGTGAAGGTGAAGTGGTTTGGATGACGGGACCAACGTCTACCGTCTATGAAGGTCGTTTGGATTTACGTTATTTTCAAAGTTAATGTATCGGTTTAAAAAATAAAAGCATCCTTATTTCAAGCGGTGCTTTTTATTTTTAATTTTCTATTAAAATGAATAACTTATTATATTAAACAACTTATGTCACATTTAATTTTCCTACCCGGCGCATCAGGCAGTACCGAATTTTGGTGTCCTCTCATTAAAAATTTACCCGAAGAGATGACGACACAAATCATTGCTTATCCTGCATTTGCCAATCAACCTGCACATCCAGACATTCATAATTTTGAACAGTTACAGCAATATGTGCTCAATAAAATTGATCGCCCATGTATCTTGGTTGCTCAATCTATGGGTGGCATTTTTGCAGTCGCAGCGGCTTTACAAAAACCTGAATTGATACAAGGTTTGGTCTTGATTGCGACTTCAGGAGGGATTGACCTGAGCCAGTTTAACGTTGCAGATTGGCGACAAAGTTATGCCAAAGAATTTTTAAATTATCCTGACTGGTTCATGACCACTAAAATAAATTATGAAGCTCAATTGGCACAGATTCAGCAGAAAATTTTACTGATCTGGGGTGACCAAGATGAAGTAAGTCCAGTTGCTGTCGGGCAATATCTGAAAGATCTTTTTCAGTATGCCGAGCTCAAGATCATTCAAGGTGGAGAACATGATCTCGCGAATCGCTATGCTGAACAAGTGGCGAAAGAAATTATGTTATATTTAAATCAAATGGATACCAACACTGAATATTAAACTAGGAGCAATGATGTGAATATTAATAATCATCAACTCCTCGACATGTGGCTCAAAGAGCGTATCATTCAAAACCAGTCTGAACACACGATTCATGCTTATCAACGCGATTTAACTGATTTTTTTATGTTTTGTGAAGTCAAAAAGCTAGATTTGATCGAGATAGAAGCGTCAGATTTACGTGAATATCTAGCTTATAAAGTTGAACAATCCAACTTGAGTAGTAGTAGTATCCAGCGAATGTTGTCGGCGATTCGCCAATTTATGAAATGGGCGCAGCAAAGTAATTATCTCAATATGAATCCTACTGAGGATTTTAAACTTAAACGTAAAGCGCGTCCCTTACCGGGAATGATTGATATCGAAACGGTCAATCAAATACTGGATCAACCTGCACCTAAAAAAATCAAGGATCAACAGCTCTGGATACGTGATAAAGCCATGCTTGAATTGTTGTATTCCAGTGGTTTACGTTTGGCTGAATTGCAAAGTTTGAAAATGAATGATCTTGATTTTAAACGACAGCTTTTACGTGTAACTGGTAAAGGTAATAAAACGCGGGTGATTCCATTTGGTAGCAAAGCTAAACAAAGCTTAATCGAGTGGTTAAAAATCTATACGATTTGGAAGGGTAAAGTATTACCAGTGAGTCCAGTTTTTGTTTCACAAAATGGTGGCGCACTGACCCCGCGACAGATCGAATCCCGTGTTAAAATTCAGGCACAACGCGCAGGGGTAAATGTCGATTTGCATCCGCATCTACTACGGCATTGTTTCGCTAGTCATATGCTCAGTGCCAGTGGTGATTTGCGATCAGTTCAGGAAATGTTAGGGCATACCAATTTGAGTACGACTCAAATTTATACGCATATTGATTTTGATCATTTAGCGCAAACTTACGATAAAGCGCATCCAAGAGCGTAATAATTTTGCGATAACTCGACCTATTATGTTTTATTGTTACATTTCGACATGTTTAGGTTTTTTAAAAATTGTGGACTGACATTTTTGATCTGACGAGTCAGTATTGAATAAATTTGTACTTTTGTATAAAAGCTATGCAAAAAAGTCGCCTATCAGTCAGACTGATGAAATAAATCAAAATAAAACATATTATAAATCAAATATTAATAAATCATAAAAACTGCTGCAATTTCATGGGGAAACAATCAATAAAAAAAACAATGAACTGACCATTTCAGCCTTTTTATTATTTTTTCGCATGGTTGGTGTAATTGTGACTTGACCGAAATGCCAAACACATTGCAAGATAAAGCACCTAAAAAATTCAATATGAAGCGTTAATATAACTCTTCTCAACATTTACTTGCTGAAACAGCCGAGGATTACATGAAGGCTCTTGTTGCTGTAAAACGTGTGGTTGATGCCAACGTTAAAGTTCGCGTTAAGCCGGACAATAGTGGGGTTGACCTTACTAACGTTAAAATGTCAATTAACCCATTCTGTGAAATCGCAGTGGAAGAAGCGGTTCGCCTAAAAGAAAAAGGAACAGTATCTGAAATCGTAGTGGTTTCTGTTGGACCTAAAGAAGCGCAAGAACAAATTCGTTCTGCAATGGCGCTCGGTGCGGATCGTGGTATTTTGGTTGAAACAACTGATGAAATTGGCGCTTTAGAAGTTGCTAAAATTCTTAAAGGTGTTGTAGATCAAGAGAAACCAGAACTTATTCTTCTAGGTAAACAAGCAATTGATGATGACTCAAACCAAGTCGGTCAAATGTTGGCTGCTTTGCTTGGCGCAGGTCAAGGTACTTTTGCTTCAGAAGTAAAAGTGGACGGCGGAAAAGTTCAAGTGACTCGTGAAATTGACGGTGGTTTACAAACTGTTGAGCTTACACTTCCTGCGATTATTACCACTGACTTACGTTTGAACGAGCCACGTTATGCGGCACTTCCAAACATTATGAAAGCGCGTAAAAAGCCGCTCGATACCAAATCACCTGCTGATTATGGTGTTGCTACAGGGACTAAACTTAAAACTGTTAAAGTTGAGCCACCTGCTGAGCGTAAAGCTGGCGTACAAGTGAAGTCTGTAGACGAACTTGTTGAAAAATTAAAAAATGAAGCGAAAGTGATCTAATACAGAAGGATAAAATCATGAGTATTTTAGTAATCGCTGAACACAATAACCAAGCACTTAACGGTGCGACGTTAAACGTTGTTGCAGCAGCTCAAAAAATCGGTGGTGATATTGCTGTATTGGTTGCTGGTTCAGGCGCTCAATCTGTAGCGGATGCTGCTGCTAAAGTGGCTGGTGTCAGCAAAGTATTACTTGCAGACAATGCACTTTATGCCAACCAATTGGCTGAAAATGTAGCAAAACTGATTGCTGATGTTGTGAAAGAAGGTGGCTATAAATACGTTTTAGCAGCTTCAACTACAACAGGTAAAAACATTTTACCACGCGTTGCGGCATTGCTTGATGTCAGCATGATCACAGATATTATTTCTGTTGAATCTGCAAACACATTTAAGCGTCCAATCTACGCAGGTAACGCGATTGCAACGGTTCAATCTGATGAAGCTGTGATCATTGGTACTGTACGTGGTACAGCATTTGATCCAGTTGCTGCTGAAGGTGGTTCTGCTGCGGTTGAAACTGTGGGTGAAGCGGCTGACGCTGGTGTTTCTTCTTTCGTAAATGAAGAAATTGTAAAACTTGATCGTCCAGAATTAACTGCTGCGCGTATCGTTGTTTCTGGTGGTCGTGGTGTTGGTTCTGGTGAGAACTACCATAAAGTCCTAGACCCATTAGCGGACAAGCTTGGTGCTGCGCAAGGTGCGTCACGTGCTGCGGTTGATGCTGGTTTCGTACCAAACGACTTCCAAGTAGGTCAAACAGGTAAAATCGTTGCGCCAGATCTTTACATGGCAATCGGTATCTCTGGTGCGATTCAGCACTTGGCAGGTATGAAAGACTCTAAAGTCATTGTTGCAATCAACAAAGACGAAGAAGCACCAATCAACAGCGTTGCTGACTACTGGTTAGTGGGTGATTTGAACACTGTTGTGCCAGAATTGGTATCTAAACTTTAATTCATTATTGAGTTAAGTTGATAAAACGCTCTTGCGCGATCTATTGCGCAAGAGCGTTTTTTATTGAGAATGATAAAAAATAATGTGGTTTTTTCTGGTCTCTGACTGCTAAATATTTCACAAATTTTCTAAAACAATGTACGCTAAGTATTTGATTTATTCTATTCCTAATGACAGTTTGGAACTGTCTGTTTTTTCAGCATAAATTTACTCAAATATTAAAGGCTAAGCTGTATTAATCCATCACAATCTCCACATGATTTATGCTATACTTTTTAGCTATGTTTTTTACTTTTAGTTCAGCTTTTTGAACTAAGTTTTGCGAGATTAATACATAAATTGTGGCTGGCTTTTGCTTTGCTGCATAGAAAGGAGTATGCATGAGCGTATCGGAAATCCGACCGATTGCCATTGAAGATGAGTTAAAAAACTCATATCTCGATTATGCAATGAGTGTAATTGTTTCACGTGCATTACCTGATGTGAGAGACGGCCTGAAACCAGTCCATCGTCGTGTACTTTATGCAATGCATGAGCTAGGCAACGATTATAATAAAGCTTATAAGAAGTCTGCTCGTGTGGTGGGTGATGTGATCGGTAAATATCACCCGCATGGTGATACGGCTGTTTACGACACCATCGTTCGTATGGCGCAGGATTTTAGTCTACGTTATCTGTTGGTCGACGGCCAAGGTAACTTTGGTTCTGTCGATGGCGATAGCGCTGCGGCGATGCGTTATACCGAAGTTCGTATGACCAAACTCACCCATGAGTTATTGGCCGATCTTGAAAAAGATACGGTAGACTGGGTGGATAACTATGATGGCTCAGAACGAATTCCTGATGTTCTACCAACACGTGTGCCTAATTTATTAGTCAACGGCGCAGCGGGCATTGCAGTGGGTATGGCGACCAACATGGCGCCACACAATTTGACTGAAGTGATTCACGCCTGTCTGGCCTATGCAGACAATCCGAATATTTCCATTGAAGGATTGATGGAACATATCTCAGGACCAGATTTTCCGACAGGCGGCATTATTTACGGTAAATCAGGCATTGTCGATGCTTACCGTACCGGTAAAGGCCGTTTGCATATTCGTGGTAAATATCACTTTGAAGAAGACGAGAAAACGAATCGTACCACCATCGTTTTCACTGAAATTCCATATCAGGTCAACAAAGCACGTGTGATTGAACGTATTGCTGAATTGGTCAAAGAGAAAAAACTTGAAGGAATTTCTGAGTTACGTGACGAATCTGATAAAGATGGTATGCGGATCGCGATTGACTTAAAGCGTGGAGAAAACGCTGAAGTCATTGTGAACAACCTGTTCCTCAATACTCAGCTTGAAAATTCTTTTAGTATCAATATGGTCTGTTTGGATAACGGACAGCCAAAATTGATGAATCTGAAAGATATCATTGCGGCATTTATCCGCCATCGTCAGGAAGTGGTGACGCGCCGTACCATGTTCGAATTGCGTAAAGCACGTGAACGTGGTCATATTTTGGAAGGTCTCACCGTTGCCCTTGCCAATATTGATGAAATTATCGAAACCATCAAGACTTCTGCAAATCCAGCAGAAGCGCGTGAACGCTTACAGGCGGGCGAATGGGCGGGGGGGGGGGTTACTGCTTTGCTTGAAAAAGCAGGGGCAATTTCAGTACGTCCTGATGAAATCGAAGGTGAAGATCCAAATCGTCCATTTGGTCTGTCTGGCGATATTTATCGTTTATCCCCAACTCAAGTCGCTGCGATTTTAGAGCTTCGTTTACATCGTTTAACCGGCCTTGAGCAAGACAAGTTACATGCTGAATATACCGAGATTCTAGGTCAGATTGCTGAACTGACTGCCATTTTGAATGATTTCAATCTTTTGATGGGTGTGATTCGTGAAGAATTGGCACAAATCCTTCAACAATATGGCGATGCACGTCGTACAGATATTATTGAATCTCGTGTTGATTTCTGCCGTGAAGATTTGATCCCAGAAGAGCAAGTGGTGTTGACTGTTTCTCAAACGGGTTATGCCAAAACACAACCATTGTCCGATTACCAAGCGCAACGTCGTGGTGGTCGTGGTAAATCCGCGACTTCAATGAAAGATGACGATATTATTCAGCATCTTGTCGTGGCTTCCAACCATGCAACGGTCTTGTGCTTTACCAATGTCGGTAAGGTATATCGTTTGAAAGTGTTTGAAGTTCCTCAGGCTTCGCGTGGTGCAAAAGGTCGTCCAATGGTCAATTTATTGCCACTGGATGCCAATGAAACCATCACTGCGATTTTACCTTTGACTGAATTCCTTGAAAATCACTACGTCTTTATGGCCACAGCTTCGGGTACAGTCAAACGTGTTGAACTTGAGCAATTTGCCAATATTCGTGCGAATGGTTTACGTGCGATTGAACTGAATGAAGAAGATACCTTGATTGGTGTCGCGATTACTGATGGTAAGCAACAAATTATGTTGTTCTCCAACGAAGGCAAGGCGATTCGTTTTGCTGAAACCGATGTCCGTGCCATGGGGCGTACCGCCAAAGGTGTGCGTGGTATGCGTGTGGCGTTAGCTGCAACACTGGATAGCGAAGACGCAGACGTTGAGAATGATGACTCTGATGAGAGTGATGATTCAGATTCAAATGTGGTAAGTCGCATTGTCTCGTTGGTGGTTGTTCCAGAAACGGGTGAAGTGTTGTGTGCTAGTGCCAATGGTTATGGTAAGCGTACGCCAGTGAATGACTTCCCGACCAAGAAACGTGGCGGTAAGGGGGTGATTGCGATCAAGACTTCCGAACGTAATGGTGAGTTAGTTGGTGCAGTCTCAATTGATGAAAGCAAAGAACTGATGCTGATTTCAGATGGCGGTACTTTGGTGCGTACTCGTGCGGCTGAAGTGGCAATGACAGGTCGTAATGCACAAGGTGTTCGCCTGATTCGTTTAAGCGATGATGAAACACTGGTGGGTGTGGTATCGATTGAAGCGGTGGAAGAAGATGATGAAACTCTTGAAGTGATTGAAGGGGAAGCATCTGAATCTCAAGCTGAAGATATTGCTTCTCAAAATGATGAGATGAGTGAAGAATAATTCACTGAGCATCGTAAGATAAAAAAACCTGAGTTTTCGGACTCAGGTTTTTTTATTTCTCAGCTTTTTTGAAAATAAATCATGGCAGGTCTGTTTACAGATTGCTCCTCTGTTTTAAATCTAGCAAAATAGGACAACAATCGGCTTGTGCCGATTTACACTCATCGACCCAACTGCTGAGACGCTGCTTTAAGCCTTGTAATTCCTGAATACGAAGATCAATTTTCTCAAGACGCTGTTCAATCACATGGCGAACTTGTTCGCGATCATTCAGTTGTAATTGGAGAAGTTCTTTAATCTCACTGAGCTGTAATCCCGCATCTTTGGCTTTTTGTATAAAACTTAAAGTTTCTATATCTTGATCATTATAGTAACGATAGTGGCTGATGGTATCTGGGGTACGCATGAGACCAATACGTTGATAATAACGAATGGTTTCAACATTTAAATTGGCCTGTTTAGCCAGTTTTCCAATAGTCAGCATGGCTAAGTCCTGTTATTTGCCTCAATAAAAAGCTTGACTCCGTACCTAGGTACAGCATTTATCTTAACACAATCATATAAAAATACGAGAACATCACCATGACTGAGCAAAAGCAAACTTCATGTTGTTCCAAGGCTACAGTTCCACCGAAAAAAATGGTGTCTATTGATCCTGTTTGTGGAATGACAGTAGCTGAGGACAGCCAATATCATATTGATCTGGATGGAACTCGTTATTTATTTTGTTCCGCCAGTTGTAAGCAAAAATTCGAACAACATCCTGAAAAATATCTAGTTAAAGAAGCTGAATCTACGCTATCCAGTCATTGCTCTAATCCAACCGTAAAAATGCAACAGTCAGAGAAAAAATCAGAGAAAAGTTGTTGTGGAAATGAAAAAACCACAAGTCATGAGACAGGATCAGGGTGTGGATGTTCCCATCCAGCACCGCCTAAAGCTGTTTCAATTGGTTGTGGTCACGATTCAAAACCGTTGGATCAAAAAAAAGACGTGACCCAAACGACTGCTATGTCGTCATGTTGTGGAGCAAAGTCTATTGAAGCGGCTGTATCTACTGAAAAGACTCAACCTCAAGCCAAAAGTTGCTGTGGTGGCGGGCAGCATCAGCATGCTGAGCATGAAAATTCTCAAACTGAAATAGACCCAGTGTGCGGCATGAAAGTCAGTAGCAGTAGCCCTTTGCATACACATTATCAGGGTAAAGAATATTATTTCTGTAATCCTTCCTGCTTAGATAAATTTAAAAATGATCCTGAAACGTATTTGATTCCATTGGATGAGCGCGCTGTACCGGAAGGCGCAATGGATATTGATTATACCTGTCCGATGGATCCTGAAATTGTACAAAAAGGCCCTGGAACCTGTCCGATTTGTGGGATGGCTCTGGAACCGATGCAACCGACATTGGATGAAGGACCAAATCCAGAATTGGTGGATTTTAGTAAACGTTTCTGGACGACTTTGCCTCTCACTTTATTGGTGGTGGTTTTGGCCATGGGTTCACATATCCATGCATTTATTTCACCGCAGATCCAACCGTGGATTGAGTTGGTTCTGAGTATTCCTGTGGTGTTATGGGCGGGTTATCCATTTTTGCAAAGATGTTGGGTGTCTTATAAAACTCGGCACTTGAATATGTGGAGCCTGATTGGAGTTGGTGTACTTGCGGCGTTTATTTATAGCGTGATTGCGACCATTTTCCCATCACTGATTCCAATGGAAGCAAAAACAGGGCATGGCGTTGCGGTATATTATGAAGCGGCTTGTATGATTGTGTCTTTGAGCTTGCTTGGACAAATCATGGAGCTAAAAGCCCGAGCGCAAACAGCCGATTCCTTAAGAGCCTTATTACGTTTACAGCCACATACGGCCAAACGGGTTCGAGATGATGTGGTTGAGGAAGTCGACATCAGCCAGATTAAAGAAAATGATATTTTACAGATTTCTTCTGGTGAGCAGATTCCACTGGATGGCATCGTGATTGACGGGAAAACCTATGTCGATGAATCGATGATGACGGGTGAACCTGTACCTGTAAAAAAACAGGTGGAAGATAAAGTCATCGGGGGAACAGTCAATCAGCAGGGCAGTATTCGTATTCAAACTACTGCGGTTGGAACCAATACCACATTATCAAAAATGATTCAGGCTGTCGCAGAAGCACAGCGTTCAAAAGCGCCACTTCAACGCATTGCCGATATTGCAGCCAAATACTTTGTAATGGCAGTCCTCTCGATTAGCATTATTACATTTATAGCGTGGATGCTATTTGGACATGCACAGTTTGATTTAGCCTTAATGTGTGCTGTCGCTGTTTTAATTATTGCTTGCCCATGTGCATTGGGGTTAGCAACGCCAATGTCGGTGATGGCAACCACAGGTCGTGCTGCCCAAAAAGGGGTACTCTTTAAAGATGCTGAAGCAATCGAAGCTTTAAGCAAAGTCAATGTTTTGATTATCGATAAAACAGGCACACTGACAGAAGGAAAACCGAGCCTAAAACAAATCCAGTTATTGGATGATTCTCTAGAGCAAAAAACCGTAGAGCGTTATATTGCTTCAATTGAACAATATTCAACGCATCCGATTGCGCAAACTTTAACAAAACTTGTGAAAACAGATGAATTGTTAAAAGTTGATGATTTTGAAGATGTCACTGGTTTTGGGGTAAAAGGTCAATTTGAAGGGCAAAGCTATTATGTGGGTAGCCAGAAATTGGTTGATCAACTTGGATTAAAACTGGATGCTGCGCTCAGTGCCAAATTGGATCAACTGCGTGAACAAGGCGATGTGATTAGTTTTCTGCTGAATGACAAAGCCGTCATTGCTTATATTGTGATTCATGATGCGATTAAAGAAAATGCGAAAGCTGTCATTGATCAACTCCATCAAGATGGGATTGAAGTGATTATGGCAACAGGTGATCACCATAAAAATGCCCAAATGGTTGCGCAGCAATTAGGGATTGAACATGCTTATGGCGATTTAGATCCTAAACAAAAATTGGAGATCGTGAAACGCTATCAATCACAAGGCAAGGTCGTGGCGATGGCAGGAGATGGCATCAATGATGCACCTGCTTTGGCACAAGCCGATGTGGGGATTGCCATGGGCACAGGCACCGATATTGCCAAACAAACTGCGCAGATTACTTTGGTCAAAGGCGACATACAAGGTGTTGCCCAAGCAGTACATCTGGCTAAACAAGGCGTGAAAAATATGAAACAGAATTTGGCGTTTTCGTTTCTCTATAATGGTTTGGGTGTACCTATTGCGGCAGGAATTTTTTATCCACTGACAGGTTGGCTACTCACTCCGATGTTTGCAGCGATTGCCATGTCCTTGAGTTCGCTTTCTGTGGTATTAAATGCTTTAAGATTACGCAAACTTTAACAATATAAATCTATAAAAAACAGGAGCCTAAATTTGGCTCCTGTTTGATTTACGGAGTTTAATTTCTACTTGTGTTTATTTAAAAAGATCAGATATTGTTGAGCGACAATCTGATCAGCCTCCATAATGGGCATGTGTCCTACATCTTTTAAAATCAAAGGGTGTTCAGCATTTTTCAATAACTCTTTCAGTTCTTGGGCGGCTTCAACATTGATAATTTTATCTTTGTCTCCCCAGACAATATAAGTTGGTACATCGATAGATTTCGCCGCGATTGCAAAAGTCTCAGGCGTATATACTTTGGACATGGCAACGAGCTGATCGACCATGCGTTGAGTACTTTTAGACTGAGAAATCATGAGTTTTTCTTGTTCAGTCTTTAACTCAGTGGGAATAAAGGGCGGTGTTGCCGTGGCAAGCTGAAACAGTTTGTCAAAATCGCCTGCTTTTTTTACGACTAATTCATTCAATAACGTTGGATTTTTTAAATAAGGCGTATTCGCCGTTTTAAAGACACCTGCGCTATCGACCAAGAGTAAAGATTTTGTTTCAGTTGGATATTGTGCTGTATAGAGGAGGGCAATTGCGCCACCCATGCTATGTCCTGCGATATTGATATCTTTTTCGAAATGTCCAGCTTCAGCAAACCGTCTTAACTTTTCAGTTAAGTTAGGAATAGACAGGTCAAAATCATCGGCAACTTTCGTATCGCCATGTGCAGGCAAATCAGGAATGATGACATGATAGTTAGGCGTTAAATAACGTGCTACACGATTCCAGTTATCCCGACTACCCGCTAACCCATGAATTAAAATAATAGTCGGTTTGGAGGACTGACCTCCTTCGCTATATACCCATTCAATATCACCTACTTTTAATTTTTTAGTTTGTAAACCTGCCCAAGCGCGTTCTTGTTGTAACACGTTCTGAATATTGATATTTGAGGCAGCTATCGCGGTGTTGGAATGAGTGATGATTGCGGTAGTTCCTAAGCTTAAACTTAGGGCTAAACATAGATTTGAGAATGTCCGTTTCATTTTAATTTGCTCTAATTTTATTCATCCTTTATTTGAGTCTATCTAAAAGCCCTGAACAAAACATTTGCAGTAAATACGGCAACCAATAAATAAAAGCCAATTCAGACCAAAATTGATAAATGATGTAGAAAAAATTTAAATTGATGAAACTGCCCATCGGAAATGTCAGATGAGTCAATTTTATTTTTGGAGCACTCACCTAATGTTTAAATGATGAATAGGGAGTTTGATGATGGATCATTTAAAACAAAAACAGTATTTGATAAGCGTTGAATTTAATCATGTAATTGATCATTTATGGATGAAATTATCTTTATTGATTATATGCTTATTTCTATTGATTCCACATGGTCATGCTGAAAAACTAGATGATACCTAATAATATAAATAATAAAGAATGTTGAGATAATTGTGGGATTTTTTAGGATATTGTTGGATATAGTGGGATGAAATTTGAAAGGCTTTTTCATTTTTAGCGATGAAAAAGCCTGTTTTTTTAGCCGCCGAAAAGGGGCTGAGGCCATGCAAGTTATTTATGGTGAGCGTGTCGAAGCGATTATGCTGACTGAAAGTTGGTATCGGGAACATACCCCACATTTTAAAGCATCATTGGAAGATGGTGATATTGAAAATATGCCAGCAGATCAGGACGTGATTGAAGATCATCGCGCATTTGTGATGGTCAATGGTGTAGCTCGTATTCCCGCGATGGGTAAAACTAATACCAACAATAAAGACCGACATGGTGATAGTGGTATTGCGCACTTACTGGCGGACTATGCTGCCAAGAATCCGACTGCACCAATTGAATTTATTTCACTTCCTTCACGTGAAGAAATGGATTTGCATCCTGATGATTATGACGGGTGGTTTAGTGGTGGGTGTATTTAATACAGAATTAATCAATTTCTATAAAAGCAATTTTATGAATGCTTTTTGATGAATTGATTATTTTGAATTTTGAAACTTGTTTTCTACCCAACCGATCACTAAATGAAATTATAAAATTTGGTTCGTCTTTACTTAATTCTATTGTCCTCATAATTAATGACTCTTCATGCTCACTATTGAATATCTGATATTCAAAATTAAATTCATGATTATCACTCCTGATATACTTTACAAGTACATTTTTTACTTTAGCTCCAGTATTGTGAATAGTTACATGGTAGCCAGAATGCTGATTGAAAGATCGAATCCAAATTTGAAAACTTGGAAGAGATTCTTGATTAATTCTTGCAATTTCTAATTCTTCTTTTTCTTTAAATATTGAAAATTGTTGCATGGAAATTTCAAACTGTTTTATTTGTTGCTCCACGCTATTTCTTAATTCATCTGCTTGTAAATTTAAAGCAAGTGTATTTTGTTTTAATTCTTCTCCTTGTTGATAGTAACCAAATACCAGCCATAAAAAAGCTAGCGGTGAAAAAAAACCTGCAAAAAAATCTCCCAACTCATTTGGTTTAAGTGTTTTCATGTGATCAATGTCAGGTATAGCAAAATAAAATACCACTACAAGATAAACTATAGTAAAAATCATCATTCCTGAAAACTTGTTATTTGCTTTCTTATTCTGCATGGAAACACTTCCCCCTAACCATTAAAAACAAAAAATAAAATAATCCAAAACGAGGTGACGATTTAAAGGTCAGTTTAAACCGCCCCTTTGGTAAAAGTGCTACCGCAGGCTGAGCCTCGTTACCCTGTACAGAGTCATTCGAGGCTATCAAAAATGAAAAGCTTTTGCAGTAGGTGAAAATATGAAAACCAAGCCGATTATCCCGTGGCAAGGTGGAAAACGACGACTGGTGTCGCAACTGATTGAAAAAATCCCAGAACATGAGTGTTATGTTGAATTATTTGCAGGTGGTGCAGCCCTGTTCTTTATGCGCGAAAAACAATCCAAAGTTGAAATTGTTAATGATATTAATGGTGAATTGGTCAACTTGTATCGCGTGGTACAGCATCATCTGGAAGAGTTTGTGCGTCAGTTCAAATGGGCAATTATCAGTAGACAAATGTTTGAGTGGTTGAAAGCAGCCAGTACCGATTTAATGACGGACATCCAACGTGCTGCTCGTTTCTACTATTTGCAACACACCGCTTTTGGTGCGAAAAGTTCAGGCCAAACCTTTGGTACAGCAACAACTTCAAAGGCTTCCAGCTTTTTGCGCATTGAAGATCAATTGACTGAAGCTTATTATCGGCTTTCTGGCGTAACAGTGGAAAATCTAAGCTGGGATGAATGTTTGTTGAAGTATGACCGACCGCATAGTTTTATGTATGCTGATCCTCCTTACTGGAAGTTAGCGGGTTATGGTATGGAGTTTGGTCTGGATCAATACCAGCGCATGGCGGAGCTAATGAAAACTTGTCAAAGTAAAATCATGCTCTCAATTAATGATCATCCTGAGATGAGAGAAGTATTTGCTGAACTGAATATTTCGACGACATTAATTAAATATACCGTGGGCAATTCTGAGCAAAGTCGGCGGTTAAAACAGGAGTTGATCATTACTAATTACTGATCTGAAGCAAAAGGAAAGCTTTCCGCCTTAAACTTAAATTGTTGGATATCTATGCTGAGAGTCTCATTTAATCAGAGATTTAAGCAATGGATATTCAACATACCCGTGTAACCGTAGAAATTAATCATGATGTGCAATTTTCACGCTTTCATGAGGGAGAACAAAAAGGAGGTGTTCAGCCTTTAGCCCCAGAAGTGATTGCAATTGTAAAAGCACAACTTGAAGATGCACTTTTACATTTAGAAGAGTTAGCTAGTCGCAAGTAAGTTCTTTGTTTAAGTTAGCCATTATTGTATTCCAACTTAAAGACCTAAAAAATGGATGCCATGGTTCGGGTGCAATAAAATGCACTCTATTGCCAAGGCACCAAACGACCACGACTATACCAGCAAGACCAGCACTCGAAGCACATAATTGTAGTTCATCGATAATATCGGATTGCTCACTTTCAGATTTGTAATGAAACTGAGCATCCAGTGGAATAATAATCATGTCTTGCCCCTGTTCACGAAGGTGAGCGATTTTAAATTTAGACATTTGTTTTCTCTCTATTGTTATGAATCTTTTTTATATCATGGCGGTAAACTAGAAAATATAGATTTATAAATCTTTATAAAACGGTTTTTAGCGATTTTAATGCGATTCTGCGTCAATGATGCCAGATTCAATTTTAAATCGCTAAAAACGCATTCTGTGGCGATTCAACTTTTTAAACATCCAGCGGAAGTATTTCCGCCTGCTTTCAATCCATTGCTTTTTTTATGCTGACGTAAAATCCACAATTGTATTTTCGTCATGGCATCAAAAAAATCTAAGTCATCCAAACAAGACCGCACCGCACTTGAAACTAATCAGACCGCAGAAATCGCATGGTTAGCAAATCAGTGGCAGGAACATCCGACTGTTGGTTTGACACCAGAACGTTTAAATCGATTACTGACCGATGCGGAGCAAGGTAATCTGACTGCTCAAGCTGATTTATTCTCGGATATGGAAGAAAAAGATACGCATATTTTCAGTGAAATGGATAAGCGTAAAAAGGGATTAAATGGCCTAGAGTGGAATGTCACACCACCCAAAAATGCTACAGATCAAGAAAAAAAGATTGCTGAAGAAGTGACGGAATGGATCGATGACATCAAAGACTTTGAAATGTTCCTTTTCGATGCCATGGACGGTGTTGGCCACGGTTATTCATGTCAAGAAATTGAATGGCATCAAATGGGCAGTCTGTGGTTGCCTAAAAGTTTTGAACATATCAATGCTCGCAACTTTATGACGCCATACAGTCAACCGAATGAATTACGTCTCAATGATGGATCACCAGATGGCGTTGAATTTTTAGATTTTGGCTGGTTCATTCACCGTCATAAAGCCAAATCAGGTTACATCGCCCGCTCTGGATTGCATCGTGTTTTGTCATGGCCATTCCTATTTAAGAATTATGGTATCCGAGACATCATGGAGTTTTTGGAAATCTATGGGCTGCCAATCCGCTTGGGTAAGTATCCGTCTGGAGCCACTGCGGAAGAAAAAATGACATTATTGCGGGCAGTGATGATGATCGGGCGAAATGCAGGTGGTGCAATCCCTCAAGGCATGAGTATTGATTTTGAATCAGCAGCCACGGGTGATACTGACAATCATATGGCTCTGATCAAATGGTGTGAACAAAGTCAATCCAAAGCCATTGTGGGTGGGACTTTACTCTCTCAAGCCGATGGCAAAACCAGTACAAATGCCCAGTCTAAAACGCATGAAATCCAGTTCGATAAAATCGTTAAGTCTGATGCCAAGCAGTTGAGTCGATCAATCACTGACAGTTTGATCAGTCACTTGATGCGTATCAATTATCCGAACATTACTGAAGATCGTTATCCAGCATTTGCGTTTGATACCTCAGATATTGAAGACATGGAAACTTTCAGTAATTCGCTGGATAAGCTCGTTAAAGTGGGTATGCGAATCCCGCGCAGTTGGGCGCATGAGAAATTGGGTATTCCAGAACCAGCGGATGATGATGAGCCAGTGTTGGGTGTGCAGGCTGAACAAGCTGCCCCAAACTTAGCAGCCAACAATCTGCTTTATGCAGGTCTTCAACATAATTTACAAGCTGCACTGAGTCAGACCACAACAACCAACCCAGCCGAAGCCGCTGCGATCCGCGGCCAGATGCTGCTGGATGATCAGATTCAGGAGCAGGTCGACAATCAACATCTGCAAAATCAGGCTGAACAGATTTTACCGCAACTGCTGGCTAAGCTGAGTCAAGGTGATGATATTGATGGCGCGTTGGCCATGCTTGCTGAAATTTTCCCTGAGCGTGGTTTGGATAGTTTGCAGACTGATCTTGAAAAACTAATCTTTGCCAGTGATGTGCTGGGACGTTTGTCTGTAGATGTAGGTCGTAACCGTGGATAAGCCTACGCTTCAGGCGTTATTTAATCAGCCGCCACGACGGGCAATTGAGTATTTACAACAAAAACAGATCATGCCGTCGGAGGACTGGTGGCGGGTACAAGGCGATGCACATAACAAATCATTTGTGATTGCACACATGACCCAACTGGATCTGCTTGAAGATATTCGCCAGTCGCTAGTCGATGCGCAAAAAAATGGCATGAACTTGAAGCAATGGTCAGACATTGCTGAACAAAAAATGAAAGCCCGTGGTTGGTGGGGAAAACAGGAAATCCAGACTGAAGCTGGCACACGTGAAGTGCAACTGGGTAATGCCTATCGCCTACGCACCATTTACCATACCAATATGGCGCAAGCCTATGAGGCTGGTCGTCAGTCGGTGATGTGGAGCGAAGACAAGCTCTTTCCGTATGTTCAGTACAGTGCGATTTTAGACAATAAAACTCGTCCACGGCATCGGGCTTTACATGGCATTGTCATGCGTAAATCTGATCCAGCATGGCAATTTATTTCCCCAAAAAATGGTTATAACTGCCGCTGTACGGTCATTGAGTTAATGCAAGGTGATGTTGACGGTCAAAACATCATGATCTATGACAGTGGTAAATATCTGCAAGTGTATGATGTGGACGTCGGCAATGGCGGGATTGCCAAAGTCGCAAGGCTAGATTTTCCAGATCGGCCTTCATTTCAAACCGATGCGGGTTGGGCTGGACGTCCTAATGCTAATTTGACCCAGCAGCTGCTGGATAAGGCTTTGGTCGTTGAGCCTAAAATTGCCTCTACCGTGGTTCAGCAAACATTTAAAAATCAGGCTGTCGTCAATGCTTATAATGAAGAAGTTAAGCAATGGATCAAATCGGTTGATCCAGCACGTCCCCGTGGTGATATGAAACCAGTCGGTGTTTTTCCGAAACAGTTTATTGAAAAAATTAGGGAACATTCAGGCGTTTCTTTAGAAACCGCAGTGATTACCATACATGACAAAGACACCATTGCGCATATTTCCAAAGAGCGCAAAAAGCATGATCAGGACTGGTTTGCAGACATTGTTGAGCACTTAATTCAGCCACATGACCTGTACTGGGATGTCAAACATAGCAATGCAGCCTTGGTGTTTGATGTAGCAGATGGTGTTCATAAGTACAAATTGATTGTGCAGTTGAACCGTCAAACTAAAGGTCGTATCGATGGTGAACGTGTATCACAGACGGGCAATTTAATTAGAACCATTGTGGTTGAGGAAACCAGTAATTTTGAGAATGGTCAAGATTATATTTATTTGGATCATTTCGATGGCGAAAAAAAATAGCAAACGGTGCTGGGACTCGAACCCAGATAGACGAAAGCATTTAGCTTCCGATGGCTTCCTATCGCCTACACCCGTCTTACATAAAATATTAGCTTAAAATATACACAGGTGCAACTATGACAGTGCTTCAGCTCCGTGATGAAAATGTGATTCAAACGCTCAATCGAGCTGCATCAGGTTTACTCAATCCTGAGCCGCTAGCCGCGGCGTTAGAGCGAGTTTTAGTCAGTCAATCCTTACAGAATTTCCATGCCAATGGTCGTCCTGCATGGGCGGGTCTTTCGCCAGTGACTTTGGCGATTTACCGTCGTCAAGGCATTATCCCGCAAGGCATTTTACAGCGTTCAGCTGGTGGTCTGCGAGATAGTGTTCAAAGTGATCACGATGCAACATCGGCAACTGTGGGTGCTGGCTCAGGCAAGAGCGCAGATTATGCTGCGATTCATCAATTCGGTGGCATGGCAGGTCCTGGTAAGAAAGTCCGCATTCCTGCACGTCCATATTTACCGATGGATGATGCAGGTTTTTTACAGCCTGAAGCTGAAACCGCAGTTGAATACACCGCACAATATTTTTTAAGTCATTTGTTTGATTAAATTGATTTCAATATTCAGCGGAAACCTTTCCGCCTGATCTTCTAAGCCCCCGCATTTTAATCTCATAACATCATTTAAAAAGCTGATGTTATGACTGACAAAGTTCTTGTAGCTCCATGCTCATTCGTTTTTAACGCAACTGACAACCAACTGGTTTTAGTACCTGAAGGTACTTTTAGCGGTGTGGATGGTCGTCCATTTGATGCTCCTCACTGGTTATTGACACCAGAGAAAGGCCGTCAAATTGTAGCTGCCTTAAATGAACGCAAGATTGACATGGTCATCGACTATGAGCATGCAACTTTAAAAAGTCAAACCAATGGAATGCCAGCACCCGCTGCTGGTTGGTTGAAATCTGGAAGTTTCATCTACATTGATGGAGTTGGAATATGTAGCACTCAATTTGAATGGCTTGATAAGGCAAAAGGTTTTATTGAGTCGGGAGAATATAAATATTTATCGCCAGTACTTTTCTATAACAAGCTTGGCGAAGTTTTAGCATTAATTAATGTCGCCCTAACCAATACCCCTGCATTAGATCAGTTGCCCGAAGCCAAGCTTGCTGCGGCAGCACAGGAATTTTTTGCCCTAAATAATGATGAGGATTCAACAATGAACGAGTTTTTAGAACTCATGCGTAAAAAATGGGGCTGCCTGAAACAGCCACAGATGAAGAGTTTCTGGTAGCTGCAAATAGTGCATTTACCAAACTTGATGATGCATTTGGAACAGCTTTCGTCAAATCAGAACAAACCCTTGTTGCTGCAATTGAACAGGCTATCGAAGTTAAAGCTGCTGCCAACAGTCAAGCTGTGCCTGATCCAGCCAAGTATGTACCAATGGCGGTGTATCAGGAAGCTGTTGCCAAAGCGGGTAATGCCGATGCAGCAGTAAAAGCCAAAGAAATTGATGACCTGATTGTTGCGGCTTGTAGCGATGGGCGTTTGACAGGTGAAGCAACCATTAACTGGGTGAAAGATCAGGCCAAAACCAATCCTGATTTTGTCAAAGCACATCTTGAAGGCTTGCCAAAGATTGCGGCTTTAACTCAAAAGCAAACTGATCAAACAAAATTCGCTGCAAATCATCAAGGTGGCGGTCAACAACATACTCCTGAAGCCTTAGCGGTTGCAGCACAAATGGGAGTTGACTTGGGAGTAACACAATCATGAGCAGTATTTTAGATCAAACAGGTCGCCAAACCCTACGTCGTGAAGTCGGTTTGATTGTAGTTCCTGTCAAGGCCGCAGCGATTATTCGTGCAGGTTTTATGGTCTGTGTGGATGCCACGGGTTTTGCAGTTGAAGGCAAAGCAGCCACTGGACTGACCTATTTAGGGCGTGCTGAAGAACATGTCGACGCGACTGGTTTTGCTGATGGTGATTTAGGCATCACGGTCACTACAGGGAATGCCAATGCATTTTTATATGCCAATAGCGCAGCAGATCCAGTGACTCAGGCAAGTTTCGGAAAGCCTTGCTATATCGAAGACGGTGAAACGGTAGCAGAAACGGATACAGGTGGAACATTGTCCCCAGCTGGGCGTGTGGTCGGAATCGATGAAAATGGAGTATGGGTAGAATGAACGTAAACGGTGCTGCATTAAATGCAATTTTTCTGAGCCTTAGTAAGATTTTTAACCAGACTTTTACTGAAGTTCCTGTTGAATACACTGCTATTGCAATGGTAGTTCCTAGCAATGGTGCTTATGTAGATTATCGCTGGTTAGCCAACTTTCCTCAAATGAAGGAATGGATTGGCAAAAAGCATATTACTAAGTTGGCTGAATATGATTACGTGATTCGTAACAAAGACTTCGCTGCAACCATTGAAGTACGACGTAATGATATTGAAGATGATCAACTCGGGATTTATACACCGCAAGCTCAATCTGCGGCGTGGTCAGCCAAACAGCATCCTGATGAACTGGTCTTTGATGCAGTTAATAATGCATTTACAGCGAAATGCTATGACGGTCAGCCGATGATCTCTACCAGCCATAAGGTAGGCAAAACCAATATCAGCAATAAAGGCACTAAAAAGCTTTCGATTGAAACACTGGCAAAAGCACAAGCTTCTTTCGGTGCTGCTCGTACAGCCATGCGTAAATTTAAAGATGAATCTGGTCGGCCTTTAAATGTTACCCCGAATGTTTTGCTGGTTCCTGCTGCGCTTGAAGACATTGCAAACGCTTTGATGACAGTAGATCGGCTGGAAGATGGCAAGCCAAACCCATACAAAGGCACAGCCAAAGTTCAGGTTTCTGCACGCTTAACCGATGATAATGCATGGTTCCTGCTCGATACCACTAAACCAATCAAACCCTTTGTTTATCAGGTGCGTAAGAAACCTGTATTCGTCCAGCAAACCAGTATGGATTCACCAAATGTATTTATGGAAGGTGTTTTCTACTTTGGTGCTGAAGCGCGTGGTGCATCAGGTTATGGTTTCTGGCAGACCGTTTATGGCTCTACGGGTACGGAGGCATAAGCCATGTATGCAACGGTAGACGCGATGCTACGGAAATTCGGTGAAAGCGAACTGATTCAGCTCACTGACACCGAAGCTCCTTATGAGCATGTCATCAATTACGACAAGCTGAATGCTGCCATGGTTGAGGCTAATTCGGAAATCGATGGTTATCTCGCTGGTCGCTACAAGCTACCGTTGCCTGCTGTACCGCCATTTTTAGAGAGCATCGGTTGCCATATGGCGCGTTACTATGCTTGCACGGGTGCAATCTCTGAAAATGATCCGATCAAAACCCGTTATGACAATGCAGTGAAATCTCTCAAGGAAATTGCCAAAGGCACAATTGCTGTTGGCGGCACACCCGCTGGCGATGCTGCTCCAGTTAAAACCTCTTCCAATAATGTGATGTTCCAAGTGGGACGTCACGACTGGGGGGGTAAAGGATGGTAGACCTTAACCTTTCGATTGTTGAGCAAGCGATAAAAGATGTAATGGCTCAACAAATCAACGATGGTCATTGGCCTTGGGTACGTGAAATTACCACTTATGGTGGTGAATTTGATGATGAAACTCTTGCATTTGTGAAGTCATTCCCTGCAATCTGGGTGACTTATCAGAGTTCAACATCAGAAAAAACCAGCCATAACAAAACTGAGTATAAGTCCACATTTGTTGTACTCGTCGGTGCGCGTTCTCTGCGTAACGAAGAATCCCAACGTCATAGTGTTGGTGCAGATATCGGCACCTATGAAATGCTTGATCGGGTGCAGCGGCTGCTCAGCGTTAATGATTTATCCAGCCAAGGCATTCAAGGTCTTGCTCCGCTTGAGTTGGGCAAAACCCGAACTATTTTTAACACCACCACACGTGGCCAGTCGATTAGCGTTCTGGCTCAAGAATTTACAACTCAGTATGAGATTAAAGCTTCAGATCGTGACCGCGAAGAGGCTGAAACTGATGCCATGCTGACTCACGTCAATATTAATTATTACTTTGATCCAGCGGACTTTGGCGTTGCTGATGCATCCGATCTGGTCAAACTGAGAGAATAAATTATGTCGATCCCTCCAATCAAAACACCAGGTGTTTACACTGAAGTCAACATCAATACTCAGCGTACAGGCTTGATTGCGAATACACAAAAAGTATTGTTTATCACGACAGATACGCCTGAACTTAGACCCATCACGCCTGTCGATATTTATGACAAAGCTGCTGCTGATGCAATTTTTGGTGCAAATTCAGAGGCTGGTCGTATGATCACGGCTGCGATTAAAACCAATCGTGTGGTGGATGTGCAATGCTTGGGAAAGCAGCAAATGAACCTGTAAGTTGTACACCGATGAGCATCCCAGTTTGGGCAAAAAATGTTTATCCAAACAATTATGGTTTATTAACTTTCGATATTGAAGCACCTAATCTCGGCATAAGTATACGCAATGCTGGCATCGGTTTAACAGGTATTGCGAATAAAGAAATGGGCGAAATTTTTCAGCTATTTCTGGCGCGATTTATTCAAACGTATCCTGAAATTCTCATTCATGGATTTTCTACGGGTGTAACGAGTTTTCATTTTGATAGCTATTTTTACACTCCACAGAATTACACATTTGAAGGTTTGGATGGTAGTTATCAATCTAATCCAATAACAATCACTTTCAAAAAAGCTGGTGTAAGTATGGAAAGTGATCTGTATCCATTTCTTGGTGGATCAAATTGGGGAGATTCTGTATCTGCTCATTCATGTGGTTTAAAAACCATTGATACTAATTTAGGGATTTAACTCTATGTCTATTCAAGAAACAATTGCCCCACTTGGGCATACCATCATTGCACTATCAGCTCCACCAGCTGCTGGAGCAGATACACTGGCATGGATCACTCACTTGAACTCAGTCAGTGATGCAATTAATCAGAAATCTGCAATTTTAGTCATTCCATTTTCTAATGTGGATGATGCTGAAGATTTTGCAGCGCAAGCCCCCGTTGAAACAAGTTATCGTGTACTTTGCGTTTGCTACCACGGTGCAGAAGGTCAAGAGCCTGAACTGGCAGGTGCAATGGCAGCGGCATTGGCGGATTCAGCAGACCCAGCATTACCGTTTAATGGCGTTAATTTGATGGGTATCACACCCGTTGAAGATCAATATAAACTGACGTTTGAGCGTGTGGAAGCCGCGCTGAACAACGGTGTTTGTATGATTCAAACAGGTGCAGATGGTTTACCAGAAATTGTACGAGCGATTTCAACTTTTCGTAAAAATCCAGATACGGGTGAAGACGATGACAAAATGGTAGATATTAATGGAGCATTAATTACAGACTATACTCGTAAAGTGATGCGCAATGCTGGATCAAAAGAACGTCGTCGTAAAAATACAGCTGCTGCACGTCGTAATTTACGTTCAGTATTTTTGGCAGAAGCTTTGAAACTTGAAAAGGCTGAAATTTTAGAAAACGTCACTGCAACAGCAGACCAACTCACTGTTATTCAAGACCAAAATGATCCAACCCGTGCTGTTGCTAAGATTCCTGCTTACTGGGTACGTGGTATGCACGTTGTTGCTGCGACGATTGATGTGTACTAATCTGAAAAGTCTTTTCAAAATTAAGCCCCTTAATTGGGGCTTAAACATACTTCAGCATTCTGCCAGAACTTTTTTTTGAAGTTTTTAGCAATTAAATAACTCGCTTCATTATAGTCACCAAATGTTTTTGCTTCATCTCTATTCGATGTCCAACTGTACGTTGTCGTAGGTACTATACGCTGATTCAGTTCAAAGTCTGAATAGCCATCTTCAGCATAATCATAATGATCAGTCTGGCTTTGTTGTTTTAAATATAAGCCATCTTTTTTGATGTAATAGACTTTCATTGCATCTCTCACAATAAATGGAAACGTTTCCGCCTGATTTAATCATGTCAATAATTCAACAATAAGTCATCTTAAAAAGAGGCTTTGTAAAATGGCTGAGAAAGCTGTTGGTTTGATTATTTTAAGCATCAATGGTGAGGAATATGATTGCTCATCCTACAATGCAACCAAAAATACGGGAAAACGTCCTATACCTACTATGAATCGTTCTGGTGAGGTCAAATATACTGCGAATGGTATTAAAACCTATCAAGTTACTGTCGCTGTGGTGATTCCTGATAGCAAAGACACAATGGATTGGTTGGGTGTTGATGATGCTCGACTCAACATTGAGTCTCAGACGGGTACTTTCCGTGAGTCTTATATTGATTTCAACGTCCAAGAAATCTCGGATTCATATGAGGTCAACGGTGAAACCCGACGTAACCTGCAAGGTTTTGCGTTGTCTTATCTGAATGAAACCCTTTAAACACAAGGACTAGAACATGATTCAAGTTAAAGGCACTTTACCTGTTGCGTTAAAAAAGTTAGACGGTCAAACAGAGATTAAAAGTAAGCAAATCGTGATGCGTCAGATGACTGCGATTGAGTATATACAAGCTCAGGCTAGTATAACTGAGATTCAATATGTAGCTATCTCTGACTTGGCGATCATGACGAAACTGATTGATGCAGATGGTAAAGAGCATGAAATTACCTATGACATGCTTGGGAATTCTTCACGTGCAAATCTGGATTATTTACGAGAAAAACGCGCAGAACTGGATGCAAAGGAAGCAGCCGAGAGTTCAGAGGCGGAGCCAGAATAATTCGGGCATTGCTTCAGATCGGTGTGCCATATCATGATGCAGTTCAAATGCCGCTTGATATGGCCATCGCGCTTTTAAGTGATGAGCGGCTTGATAATACTCATCAGCGAAAACCAAAAGAATCTAACGGAGCCCCTGCACAATCTAACGTGCCTCATTCTGAAGGCATCACATATGTTGCCACCAAGCGTAAATTTTCAAAGCCAAAGGTTTAGTCTATGAGCAATCGAAATACCACTGTTTCCTTAACGCTTCAGATTAAGGGTCAGCAAGCATCGCAAGAGATGAAGCGTATCTCTGATCAGCAAGTGACTGCAACGACAAAAATTAATCAGCAGTGGACACAGATCGGTAATGCTCAGACTAAGTTTGTAAATACGGCCAAGGCTGGTACACGTGAAACGATCAACACTGCCCGTGCTGGGGATCAACTGCTACGCACCAACAAAATGCTTGAGAATGTGCTACGGCAGCAATCGATTCAGACCAAGTTACAGAGCCAGCTTTATAAGCAAAATGTTGCTTCTGCTCAACAACTTGCAAACTGGACAAAGCAGATTGAGCAATCAAGTAAGCGCACACAGCAACATGTGCAGCAGACAGCTGGATCGATGGGATTGTTACAGAAAGGAACTGCGGTTGTTGGTGGCGTTGCTGCGGCAGGTATGTATGCGTCAAATGTTCTTCAGAAACCACGTGATTACGATCAACAGCTTACATATATTGCTGCAACAGCAACAGGTGGACAAGGTATGCCAACTGCTGCGCGTTTAGCGGCACGTGGCCAATTAAATGAATACATTAAAGGAGCTGTACGCGGTGGCGGTGGTACACGTGAAGATGCTGCTGAAGCTGCGAATACATTAATCGCTTCAGGAAAATATGATTTAAATAATGTTCAAACGGCTTTGAATGTTGCTGTTAAAACAGCATTTTCTACAAATGCTAGTGCAAATGATGCTGCTACACTCACAACACGTATGCAGGATTTTGGTATAACAAATCTTCAGGAAGGTCATGACATTGCTGTTCGTGGTGGTCAATTAGGATCGTTTGAATATAAAGATCAGGCTAAATGGCTTGCACAACAAATGGCAGCAGCACGTTCTATTGGTTATTCAGGACGTGAAGGCTTTATTCAACTGGTTGGAATGAATCAGGTCGCAATGACTACAGCAGCAACTACTGACGAGGCTGGTAATAACTTGGTTAATTTACTGACTAAACTTTCAAGTCGTGAATTTAGTAAATCGATTGGCGATGAAGTTAAAGTTCAAAGCGGAGATCCAACTCGCATCGAAGGTAAGAAAAAGCCGCATGCAGTATTTGATTGGAGTACTTATGCAATTCAGCAACGTGGACAAGGTGTATATGGTGTAGAGGCTTTTATGAAGCTCTTAGAACGCCAATTTGCAGGCAATAAACAATATCAAGCGTTACAAGAAAAAGCTAAAAACTCATCAAATAGCGCTGATCGTAAACAGGCTATTGAAGACATGATTAATATTGCTGGTGGTAGTGAAATTGGTAAAATTATTGCAGATCGTCAGGCACTTATGGCTGCCTATGCTGTTTCATATCAAAAGGAAAATTTAACGAAGATCACAGGTGAACTTCATCAGTCTGCTGGAGCAGTTAACTCAGATTATCAAATGGTGAGTCAAACTGAATGGGCAAAAGATATTGCTTTTAATCAGGAAAAACTTTTTGCGCAGTCAAAAATGTATGATCAGCTTTCTGATTCACTTGGTAATGCAAAACAAAGAGTCAGTGAATGGGCATCAAATAATGAAAAGCTTGCTGCAAGTGCTTATGGGGCTGCTGTTGCACTTGGAACAATTGCAGTTGGTACAGGTGCTGTCACAGTACTCTCTGGTAAAGGTGCTGCTGCCGTAACTGGTGCTGGAAAACTCACAACCCGCGTTGGTGCTGGTGTATCTTCAGCAGCTCCAGCAGCAGGCTTAGTAGGCGCAGCTTATGCAGGTTCTCAATTCATTAAGCCTTATGATGATGCGGGTTATAATTTCATTTCTAATATGCTTTCTAAAATCGGTATAGGCTCTGGTGGTGAAAGTCCTGATTTTGTTCAGCAAGCAATTGATAAAAGTAAAGAACAGCAAGCCCTGTTGCAACAGCAAATTGCTGAGCAACAGCAGCAAAACCAACTAAGTCGAGATATGATCGGAAAATTAAGCACATTAATTAATGTGACAGGTCAAAACAAACCTACCTTTAATTTTGGTGGCTCTTTACTTGATGGCATTTCTCAAAATGTCCAACAACAAGAAAAACGCCACGGTGCGCCACCACCTTATATGATCGTCAAATAAATTTGATGGAAACATTTCCGCCTGATCTAAAACCGTCAATTTGTAAGAATTAACCTCATAAATATGAGGTTTTTTTATGGGCTGGGATACTGATTTACAAGATGCAAGCTTTCGTGGAGTACATTTTGAGTGTACGACCACCGATACGACTTCATCAAAATCTTTATCCATTAAACAGTCGCCCTATTCAGACCGCGCTTCAGTCGAAGACATGGGCAATGACCCACGTAAAATTTCAATCAATGCTGTATTTTCAGGTTCAGATTATAAAAATTATTTAGATGCGCTTGTCGCAGCAATGGATGCGACGGGTTCGGGTGAGTTGATTCACCCGATTGACGGTGTGATGCAAGTTTATGCTGTGAATCATACCGTGCATCATGATGCTGAAAATCCTGATTTCTGCACTGTGTCACTTGAGTTTATTCGGGCAGATGGCAAAAAAGATCAATTATTTATTCCAGTCGTCACACCGACTTCGATTGATCCAGCCAACATTATTGAAGCACCAGCCAACGGTTTAAAAACATATTTAGAAAAGCTTCAGCTTAGTGACGATAACCAGTTTTTTACTGTCGTCAATAATATCCGCAATGGCATCAATACGGCTCGAAGCTATCTAGGTCTAAGCAAAACCACAATTGAAAATATTTTAGAGCCTAAAACTTATCTTGTTGGGTTAATTGATGATGTCAGTAAACTGGTGACTTTTGATACTTCAATATCCGCGATTTCAAAATGGCGTGATTTGGTCAATCGGGTTGGTCGTTTTGAAAAGCTTTTTCAGGATGACGGTTCTCCAGCTCAACTTCAGCAAGTTTGGCGTGCAACACAGGTTGCTGCAACCGTAGCAGTGACTCAGCAAGTAATTGCCAATGTTCGCAGTGAAATGGCACTGAACAATGACGTCAGTCTAACGCCAATTGATTTGGCTGTAGTGCGGCAACAAAATCGGCAACTAATTCAAACCGCGATCAATGCAGAACGCTCACAAAGCGAAATCGATGTCGCATTTACTGCGGTCACGCAAATCCAAGTCTATAAAGAGTTGGCTGACACGGTTCATCTTCAGATTCAGGAATTGATTCAAACACGTCCACCGATTACCACAACGAAGGTAATTGTGCCGTGTACGTTGCATTGGTTGGCACACCAACTGTATCAAGATTTTAGCCGTGCAGATGAGATTCGTCGTTTAAATCCTGATTTACAAAATCCTGCAATTTTGCTCACTGGCATGGAGTTGACTGTCTATGCAAGATAATAACGGCAATGAAATTAAGCTGGTGATAGGCGGTGTAGCAATTACCCAATGGGATGAAGTTTCGGTTGATAGTCAGATCGATACGCCTGCCGAAAACTGGAATCTGACTGTGTTTCAACAAGATGGTTTATTACTGCCAGATTCAATTCAGGGTGGAGTTAAAGTCCAGCTTTATTATGCAGGTCAACTGATTCTGACTTCGATTGCTGATCGTGTATCTGAAGCGGTGAGCCGCGATGGTTATGGTCTACAAATTTCTGGCCGTGATTTGGCGGGTCAGTTGATTGATTGCTCAGTGCCTATATTCAATGGACGCCAACTTACTTTAGAAGAGTTGCTAGGTAAATATGTGTTGTCTGGTGACTTGGGTTCACTCTTTTCCAACGTCAAAATTCAAAATAATAGCTGGCTGAAGAATAAAGTTTCAGTTGAGCCGAGTGAGTCGCTTTGGGATGCGATTGCCAAAGCCGCAGCAGTTACTGGCCAACATGTTTGGCTCGATCCAGATGCCACCTTAAATATTGGCGATCCGTTTGCTCATCCTTATCAGGTGCAAACAGCATTGCGTTTGATCAAGCCTGTAGACAATTCAAACAATGTCTTATCACTGAGCTATGACAATGACGTTTCTAACGTATTCACACAGTTCAAAGTTTTAAGTCAGGATGGCAAAGGTCAGCATGTTTTGTCTGAAACTACAGCAACGACTCAATACAGTTATAACCGACTCAAAATCGTGACTTTGGGTGATGTTGAAACTCAAGCAGAAGCTGATGCAGCTCTTACAAAAATTAAAAAAGACAATGACTTTGAGGCGTACACCCTAACAGTCACCGTTTCTGATTGGCTCGTTGATGGCAAGCTCTGGTCAACAGGCTGTTACGTCAATTTAGAAACCAACGCCATTACCCACGGGACAGCTAAATGGGCAGTGATTGGCCGTACTTTTATGCTCTCTCGCTCAGGCGGTAAAACCACCAAACTTTTATTAAAACGCCAAGGCGATTGGGCGCAGCCACTTGTGCATAAGGAGAAAAAGTCATGATGGGAGCAGTCTCGCAACAGGTTAAAAAAGCAATGGGACAAATTCGTCAGACATTTCAAGGCATCGTGGCGCGTGGTGGTTCAGACGTTCTTCAGCTTACGGGTTATGCGGATGAAACGCTGCAAGAAGTTGAGCTATTTCAGCAAATTGGCTTTAGCTCTCATATTCCTGAAGGCGCACGTGTGGTGGTCATTCCACTTCAGGGGAAAACAGCAAAATCGATTGTGGTAGCTACCACCGCAGGCAATGTTGTCATCAATGTTGAGTCAGGCGAAACCTGTATTTATGACCAGTACGGGCATTCAGTCTGGCTAAAGGAAGACGGTACACACGTGGCTGGTGATTTGTTCGTTGACGGCAATATCTCATCAACTGGTGATGTATCGGATCAGAAAGGTTCAATGCAGGACATGCGTGACATTTATAACCAGCACCACAATGGCAATACGCCTCAACCAACTCCGCAGATGTAGGTGAAACTATGGCGAATATTAATTTAGAAACAAAAGATTATGTGTTGATGAGTCTTGATGCTGCGTTTATCAATGACGACGTGCAGTGTGTTTGCCAACGGCTCAATATCCATCGTGGTAAATACTGGGCTGATCCGAATCTGGGCAATCGTTTTTATTTGCTGAAACGCTCAAAAGATTTGGCGCGTAATGTCTTGCTTGCAAAACAATATGCTGAAGAAGCACTTTTTGATTTAGTCCCGTCGCGCTTTCAATCCATTGTGGTCAATGCGACTCAAAGTGCGAAAAGCCGTGTGGATCTTGCGATTGATGTCATCCGTTTAACGGGTGATAAGCAAACCATCCAGTACTTTGTACCAGTGGGTGGTTGATATGGCATATTCGATTAAAACCTACACCCAGCTTTATAATTTGATCGTTCAAGAGATTCGGAATGGTACGGGTCTGACGATTACATCTGATTCGGATGCTGGTATTCGTGCCACAGGTACGGCTTCTGTCATTGAAGGTTTATATCATCATCAGGCTTATATTCAGCGTCAGTTATTCGTTGCAACAGCCGATGAACCTTTCCTTTATATACATGCTGAAGAACTCGGCTTACCTCGGAACGGTGGTACAAATGCTTCAGGTACCGTTACGGCCACATCGAATATTAATTTGACCATTGTTGCTGGAACCAAATTGACCGATGGTAAAGGTCATTACTGGAGTGTTGTCACTACAATCAATTTATCAGCCAATGTTCCTGCACAAATCAATGTTGTTGCCGATCAAGTGGGTTCGGCATGGAATTATACTGGCACATCATTAATGTGGGTCAGTCCAGCAGCTGGGCTAAAAGGTACTGCGGACGTAGTTTCCATTGGCGGTGGTTCTGATACTGAAGAACTGGAAGCATGGCGCGCACGTTTGCTTGAACGTAAACAGTTAGGTTTATCGCGTGACCGATCTGCTGATCTAAAAGCTTTCATGAAGGACATCTCTGGTGTACAGGATGTTTATGTTTATCCAAAACGTAGTGGACTTGGATCGATGGATGTCGCAATTACCGCGGTTGGTAATCCACCGACTTTACCAAGTTCAGTTTTGTTGGCCACAGCTCAAACCGCTTTAGATGAATATGCAGGATTTTGGGCAGATTGCAGAGTGTATGCACCGACGGAACAGTTTGTACCAGTGTCAGCCATCGTGTCAGGTGTCGGTGTTGATCTAAACACGGTACGCCAAGTTATTCGAGATTACTTTGCAGAACTTGCGCCAGCTGAAGCTTATCAAGCGAATGTTTTGAGTTCTCGAATTATTGCTGTGATTAATGTGACCGACGTTCAACTATCACCATCGTCGAATATCGTGCCTATTGTGAATTGGATGTACACCTATTGGTTGCGGCTTGGGACTTTGACAGTGAGCGCGGCATGATGACTTTAGAAGAAACGACTCAGCTTTATGTGCAAGTACTGCGTCAGCTTTTACCTGTTGGCGGATATGACACATCCAAAAATACCAATATTCAACTGGATATTTATGGTCATGCTAAGGCATTGGCTCAAGCCGATCTGGATGCCAAGCGTCTATTGAACCTGCTGGAAACTATTCCGCCTGAATTGATTGATGAGTATGAACGAGACTACGGACTACCGCTGAAGTGTCAGACTAACGTCAATCGTTTATTTGAAGAGCGTTTGGCAATTATCAACTGGATCAGACATACCACCAATGTTTTGAATCGAACTTATGTCGAGCAGCTTCTACAGATTTTTGGAATTGAACTGGTTGAATTAGTCAAATTTAAGCCTTTTAAGTGTACAGATCCAAGTGATTCAGCCGTAAATACTGAAGTTCTACGTTACAAAGTCAAATTAGTCGTTAGAACGCCACTCAATGCAGATATGGCCTGCATTATTAAAAACTATTTACCTGCATTTCTTAGAATTGATGTTGTGGAGATATAGATGAAGCGAATTGATACGATTAATGCCCGTCAGGATGTCAATGGACAAGGCAAAGCAGGATTTCATGCCAATGATGATCTGGCTGGTGTTGATGCAACCTATGTCAGTCCATCTTGGCTCAATACAATGCAAGAAGAAAATGCGAATGTGATAGAGCAATCGGATATTCAGCTTGATCCGCAAGACAATTCTCAACTTTATCAAGCCATTCGCTTTCAGTTAAAAACATTGGCCAGTGCCATATATCATGTCGGTTCATGGCACGGTTCAAATAACACAGATTACAATCCAGCATTGGCGTTAAAGTCATTTTTTGGCTATGAAACCACGTGGGTGTTATGGCCGTATGTGCCTCAAGGTGTGGGTTCACAAGGTGATGCTCTAGGTGCGATTTCAGGTATTAGTTCTGGATCATCGTTTCAAACCGCGACGACAAGAATCTGGCAACGACTAGCAGATGGCGCAACTGGGCCAACTTACCAACTGACATCGAATAAAACGGTAGTCGATGAAGGTGGTCAAGTCACGTTCACATTGCAAACGACGGGATTGGCGGCTGGAACGCCTGTTGATTGGGTTATTACTGGGATTCAGTCAGATGATATTTCACCTTCAGCACTTTCTGGTCAATTCATTATTGATGCTACTGGCAAGGTCACAAAAACACTGGACATTATTGCGGACAATAAGACGGAAGGTAATCAAACACTCACATTCCAATTGACTTATATACCGAATAAACAAGTGGCGGTTTTGATCATGGATACAAGTAAATATCCAGAGGGTCAAAAAACATACTACGAAGGTTCGCATACGCTCACAGTTGAAGCCAATCAAACAATTACGATTGATATGTTTGCCGCAGGCGGTGGCGGTTCGATTTATACAGGTGGAGATCCAAATTGTTCGGGTACAGATGGCGGCAATATCGTTTTAACGAATGCATCCAATGTAATCACAGTGGGTGGCGGTACAGGCGGTACAGGTGGACGTTGGGGTAATGGCTCGTATTTTTTCAATGGTGAAGCAGGTACAGGCGGTACAAACAATATTGTTGCCGATGCTAATTTTAGTATCCTTGCCAATCAGTCTGGTAATGCTGCGGTCATTGGTTCTCGCTGGAATCGCCAAGAAGGTGCAACTGGTATTGCGTCCAGTATCGGTACTTTGAATGGCGGCGGCGCGGGTGCTTGGGGCATCGGCGATGAAAAATGGTCGTATGGCGGTGGCGGCGGTTCAGGTGGACGTGTACAAGTACAGTTTACCAATAACTCTGAAGCTTCAATAACAATGTCACTTGTGGTTGGTGGACGTGGTATTGGCTGGAAAAATTCAGGCAATTATGGGGATGATGGCGGTATTGGCTTTGCCCTAGTGACGACTTCTTAATAGGTGAGCTATGAATCCAATCTTTAAAATCGGCGATAGTTTTGCAGTACCGATCCAGTTCTATGACACTGAACTCGATCAAGGCATGATGATCACTTCAGATATGATCCTTACAGCTCGAATTATCAATGCTCAAAATCAAACAATTGCAGAGCCACAAGTCACGATTTATCCAGATCAACTGCAAGATAAAGGCATGATTTTACTTGAAGTGCCTGTTTCTCAGACAGAAAGCTGGAAAGAAGGTACAGCGCAAATGGATATCAAACTTGTGATGAATGGCAACGTTCGTCACTCGCAGAATATTTCGTTCAGAATTGTTCGGAGCATTACAGCATGAGCAATATTGCATTACGAGTCTTCTGGAATAACAGCCCAATTCCTGTCGTAGAAAAAGTTAAAAATCCTGAAATAGTGATGAATGTGCCTTTTGGTGCAATGATTACACATCCTGCCTCTGCTGGATCTGGTAGCATTTATTCAGTCAACGGTAAAACTGGAACTGTAGTTTTAAATGCTTCTGATATTAATGCCGAGCCTTCTGGTTCTGTCGCTTCAGCTAAAATAGCATTGGAAAGTGAAATCGAGTCAGTGCGCACTTTGGCTCAGACAAACGAGTTAAAAATTTCAACAAAAACTGATCAAATTGATTTTGAACAAGCACAGCAACAGATTGAACAGAATCGTTTAGCATTGCTGACTAAAGCCGATATTCAAGCTCTTGCACTGTTATCACAATTAGTCGATACCAAAGCAGATCAGGCTTATGTAAATCAACAGATTGCGAATCTAGTCGGTTCTGCACCTGAAGCACTTAATACAATTTATGAGTTGGCAACAGCAATTCAGAATGAACAAGGCTTGATTGAAAGCTTAAATCAGTCAGTTGCAAATCGAGTACGTTTCGATATTGCGACTCAAGCCTTGACTGAGATTCAGAAAGAGAATGCGCGTACTAATATTGGTGCTGAAAAGCTTGGTACAGCACAGCAGCTTGTGAGTCAGATCACAGCTCAATCATTAGGTGCAGCAACAGCGGCGCAGGGCAATAAAGCTGATACAGCATTACAAAGTGCAGATGTTGCCCCAGTTGCATTATCTGGCTTATTTTCTAGCTTAACAGGTCAATCTAAGATTTTTGATGTTGTATATAGTGCTTATCAGCTTGGTACGAATACGGCTTTAGCTGCTACTGATACGTTGGGGCAGATGTTGGGTAAGCTGCAAGCCCAGATTAATGCAAAAGCGACTGAGCCAGTGTGGGTTGATGTTAAATCATTATCTGGTACTGTTTTTCACGCTAATGTAAATACAACTTTAACAAAAATAGAGCTGAGTAAAATAAATGGTAATCTATGGATAAGGGGTTTGGTTGTGACAAAAGATCAAGGTGTTCAAGAGGGTCTTGACTTAGTTTCTATTAATAATGCGGTGTTCACACTTGAGGGGCTTACATACTCACCAACTATTACTTACAATCACGGCCCGTACGTCAATTTATTTGCATATTCAAATGCAGCAGGCGGCATGTATCCACCAGCATACTCATCAATTTTAAAGACAAGAGCTAACACAATATCGCCAGCATTCACACTTATCATGTCGGGGGTTTTAGCTGCAAATCAATACAGGATGCCTGCGGTTTGTCTTGGTAAACTCATATAAAGATAAAAAAGCTTTTCACATGATGAAAAGCTTTTTAGTGTTAATTATCTCGAAATTTTGACTAAATTATCTCGGCGCGCATCAGAGACAACTAAAACATTCATTATGATCTTGAATAAATGTATGGGCTTCTTTCATTTAAGAGCCTCGCATAAAACGATTGCTAAGGTATATGTATATTAAATATAAATGATAATAATTACCATTTATTTTTTATTGATGATGATCAAAGAATATTAGTCTGTGATATCTAATAATATAAGTAATAGATAATTGTGGGATTTTTTAGGATATTGTTGGATGAAATTTGAAAGGCTTTTCCAATTGCTGTCATGCGTTTTACGATTCTGTAGATGTAGACCACGCTTAAATCGTATTTTTGTGCTAAATCATCTGATGATGTCCAATGAACTCTTTTATATATCTGAATATCGCGCTCATCAGCGAAAAACCGTCACCTTTCGTTATATAAAGCAACTTTCACTCCAATGTTGAAAGATAATATACATCAATTCAGGCGAAACTTGGCTGGCTTTTTCAGCATCCGCGGTGTGAACCGTACTGGGTTTGTCGGAGATATTTTTATTTGAGTTAGGCTACCTGACCTAACGGGTTAATCTTATCATAGTACATTGCTTCAAACTCAAATGGTGATACATAACCTAGAGCACTATGTACACGCTTTTTATTAAACCAATCCACCCAGTTTTATGTCGCAAGTTCTACATCTACTAAACCTTGCCAATCTGCTTTTAGATATTCAATCACCTCTGTTTTGTATAAACCGTTTACCGTTTCAGCTAAAGCATTATCGTATGAGTCCCTGTCCACTCATAATGTTCTCTCCTATGCAAAAAGAATAGACGATATTTGTCTAGGAGAGTGTTGACAGTCCAATAATAGATTGAGTCCTTTGATAAAGGTCTTCTATCCTTGTAAAGTATATAAGCTTCAGCAACTGTTGGAATTAACCTAGATAGTTCCTGATTAGAAAGAGAATTAACGCGAACCTGCTTTTTTTGTTGAACTGGGTCTACTCCTTCATCCATTAAAATAAGTAGACGTTTAGCTTCAGCTCTGGCTTGCTCAAGTGTATAAACGCCGTGCTTTCCTATCACTTTGCGCTTTGATTTGCCATTTGGCATCTTCTTTTCTGCAAAATAGCTTTTTGTCTTACCGACGCACAAACCAAATCCTATTGTCGCAGTATCTCGATAGAAAACTTGTTTATCCTGACAAAGTGGGATTGAATCTATTGCTGATTTTTTAAATTTAATATGATTGGCCATTTCAGTTATAGCAATGATAAGCAATTTCTAACGATACAACACAATAATTATGAAGTCTATTAAGGGTCTATTTTTGAAGAGAATATGGGTGGTTTTGAGATGAGGTCTTTATCTAAATTATTGTTATATAAAATTAAAAATGCCTCCGAAGATGCCGCTGCAATGTCTTTACCCTTGAACCCTTAAGTTCAAGGTGGAAGCGACGCGTACTTGCTGGGTTTCCTGCACAGGACAGGCATACGCTCTAAATACGCAGAACGCTATCCTAAAAAGATAGTATCGGCTCAGGGGAATCAGACGCGCTGGCGAACATCCCAGAGACAGTTTAAGTATAACCGATCTTTGGTCGATGACAATCCATTGCAGCAATCGTTATGTAAAGTTAGTTTTCAAATGGTGAAGCTTTGCTCGATACCACTGTCTTGTTTATACAATTTGTTCGACATCGTTTAATATTGTTTCAAGTAAACGCTCACAGTGTGCATATTCCTGAAGTGATTTGTTCATACTCAGCACATCTTGCATCAGTTGTAACGCCACCATAATCACTAATTTATTGTGTTCGACACGCGGTGCATTGCGACGCATTTCATTAAATTTCTCATTGAGCATTTGCCCTGCGCGTTCAAGTTCTTCTTTTTCAGAGGCCGTTGTAGCTAAGCGAAAAGTTTGTTCAATTAGACGCAATTCAACCATCACCTGTTCACTCATGATTGAATCTCCTCTTGATTATCTACACTATTTTCAACACTAGGATCAGCCAATTGTTGAATTTCCTGCGTATGTTGATCTTGTTCTGTACCTAAAATAGCCAAACGCTGAATAATCGCCTCGACTTTAGATTTGGCGAGTTCATTTTTTTGAAGTAGACGTTCGCGATCTTGTTGGATGTCGTGTAACTCTTGCTGAGAATGCTTTTGCTGTAATTGCAATTTTTCTTTAGTCACACGTAAATCATTACGTTCTGCCAAAATTTCCTGAAAACGATTTTTAAGATCAGTACAACTTTTTTCCAAACGACTATAACGATCAGCAAGGGCTGTGGCATCGGTATTGAGTTGCTGAAATTGATTTTGTAACTGGGAAAGTTGTTCAGACAGGTGATCGACTTCTTCCTGTTTGGAGGTGATGATCCCATTTTTTTGCACAATTTGAGCATGATGCTGCTCTTCATCTTGTTGCTTTTTTTGAGTCAGTGACTCATTTTCACTTTCAAGGTGATGTAAACGCGTTTTCAAAACGCCAATATGCGCCTGTAGACGCTGTAATTGTTCTAACATAACGTAGTCGCACAGAATTGCAATCAAAGGTAATATATACGAAGTATAGAGATTGGATAAGCGAATGCAAGACGATATTTCAGGTTGGAATGAATGGTTCACAAATTTTAACGGAATTGAGGAGATTTCAAGCCCAAGTGAGCTTCATGGCTTACTAACGGGCATCGTTTGTGTCACCGAAGCACCAAGTCGTGATGAATGGTTACAAATTTTAAATACACTTAATGTTCCTCAATTAAGTGATGAAGCACTTGCACTGCTTAGTGATGAAGCAGAAGATGTAGCACATGCCTTATCCGAAGATGAACTGGATTATTTACCTATGCTTCCTGATGATGAGCATTCTTTGCAAGAACGTGTTCAGGCCTTGGCAGACTGGAGCGCGGGTGTGGTACTTGGCTTTGGATTGGCATCAGGTCATATTCGCAGTGATGAAATGGAATTGATTGAGCATTTACAGGATGTTGCTGCCGTTGAGTTTGAAGATTCAGATGATGACGAAGAGGGTGAAAATAGTTACGAAGAACTGTATGAATTTGTTCGTTTAATTCCTGTAAGCCTGTCAATGGGACGTAAAAAAATTCCAGTACAAGAAAGTTCATTACTCAAAAACTTTCATGCCAAGAGCCAAAACGATCCTGCACGAAAAGATAACCAAAGCATCGTTGAAATGTTTACACCGCATCGTCCAAGCTAATTGGGCGATGTGAGCGTTTAAATTTTTTACCACTTGATAATTAAAGACTTATAGCCTCATGAAATTGACTCAAGCAGATTTTGAACTTCGTCGAGACCGCCTCGCTCAACACATGGGGCCAAACAGTATTGCCATTATTGAAACCAGTCCTGTTGCCTATCGTAACCGTGATGCAGACTACAAATTCCGTGCCGATAGCAGTTTTTTCTATCTAACAGGCTTCGCTGAACCTGAAGCTGTGGCGGTCATTGAAACTTTCGATACGGTGGATGATTACACCTATAGTTTGTTTTGCCGTGAACGAAACCGTGAAATGGAAATCTGGAATGGTTATCGTGCGGGGATTGATGGCGCGATTGAAGACTATGATGCAGATGAAGCCTATGCGATTGATCTGCTCGATGAAGAGATTGCGGAAAAACTATTAAATAAAGAACGACTTTATTATCGCATTGGTCATCGTGCTGAGTTTGATGCACGTGTGAGTCAATGGATTAAACACGCAGATGCTCAGCAGCGTCGTGGCAATGGTGCGCCATCGCAAATTTTGCAATTGGATCGTATCGTCGACGAAATGCGTTTGATTAAGTCCAAGCAAGAAATTGAACTGATGCAAATTGCATCGGATATCAGTGCTGCTGCGCATACTCGTGCCATGCAAAAAGTTCGACCTGAAATGATGGAATATGCGTTAGAAGCTGAACTGAATTATATCTTCGGACAGCATGGTTGTGTGCCATCGTACAATAGTATTGTTGGGGGTGGAGCAAATGGTTGTATCTTGCATTATGTCGAAAATGACAAAGCACTGAAAGATGGTGATTTGGTGCTGATCGATGCTGCTTGTGAATATCAATGTTATGCATCCGATATTACTCGAACTTTCCCTGTGAATGGTCAATTTAGCCCTGAACAAAAAGCACTTTATGAGGTGGTGTTAAAAGCTCAGTATGCTGCCATTGATGCGGTTCGTGTGGGCAATTCTTATCGTGAACCGCATGAAGTGGCTGTGCGTATTCTTACCCAAGGTTTACTGGATTTGGGCTTGCTCAAAGGTGAGTTGGATGAGTTAATTGAAAACGAAGCGTTTCGCCAGTTTTATATGCATGGAACAGGTCACTGGTTGGGCATGGACGTGCATGATGTCGGGAATTATAAAAAAGAAAATGAATGGCGACCGTATGAAGAAGGTATGGTGGTGACGGTTGAACCGGGACTGTATATTGCGCCTGATGATGAAACTGTAGAGCAAAAATGGCGTGGTATTGGGATTCGTATCGAAGATGATGTGGTTGCTACGGCTCAAGGGCCACGGGTTTTAACGAGTGCTGTGGTCAAAGAAATTGACGACATTGAGCAACTCATGGCGCAAGCCAAAGTATAACGATAAATCGATTGAGGAGTTTTACTGTGCAAAAAGTCATTATTGTCGGTGGGGGAATGGTGGGGTTAAGTTTGGCGCTGATGCTGGCCAAATACAATATCGCTGTTCAACTGTTAGAAGCGATTCGTTACCCGAATTATGACGATGATCAGCTTGCACCGTATCACTCCAGTTTTGATGCCAGAAATACCGCGTTATCACGTCGTAGTGTCATGATTTATCAACAGCTTGGTCTTTGGGATGCTTTGCAACAACATGCAACGCCTATTTTACAGGTGCATATCACAGAACAAGGCAGTTTTGGTAAGGCGCGTTTAGTGGCAGAGCAGGAAAAAGTCGAAAGCTTTGGCCAAGTGATTGAAAATGCATGGTTAGGCAGAGTGCTGTTGACGCAAGTTCGTCAGCAACCCCTGATTGAACTGATTGATGGTGTAGAAGTCATTTCGCTTCAACAAGATCACGAGCAAGTCAGTGTTCAGGCAAAGCGCGATCAGGAAATCTTAGAACTCCAAAGCAAATTACTCATCGCAGCGGATGGTCGTGATTCATTTTGTCGGCAGGCGATTGGCGTTGGGGTCGATGTACATGATTATGATCAGGTGGCGATTGTGACGGCGGTGCAGACCTCAAAACCACATCAGCATGTCGGCTTTGAGCGTTTTAGTGCGCTGGGGCCATTAGCCTTGTTGCCATTACCAGGAGAATATCGCCGTTCTGTGGTATGGCCTGTCAAAAAAGGCACAGAAGCAGAATGGTTAGGTGAAGAAAACGATCAGCATTTTTTAGATGCATTACAGCAGACGTATGGCGATCGCGCTGGAAAATTCGAAAAAACCGGCAAACGATTTAGTTATCCATTGTCACAGGTTTTGGCACACAAGCAGGCGGTTGGTCGTGTGGTATTAATGGGCAATGCAGCACATACCATTCACCCAGTGGCGGGGCAGGGGTTTAATTTATGCCTACGTGACGCGGATGTATTAGTCCGCTTTATCACTCAACATCTAACTCAATCGGATGATATCGGTGATCCTGCAAATTTACTGGCGTATGAACAATCTCGCTTAAAAGATCAACAGCGTGTGATTAAATTCTGTGATTCTGTAGTGCGTGGTTTTAGCAATCAAAATCCAGTGTTAAAGTTACTACGCAATACGGGATTGGTCGCGTTTGATGTGATTCCGGGAATTAAACCTTTAGTCGCCAATTATGCCATGGGATTAAAAGCATGAGTGATGTTCTCGATGTGGTAATTGTCGGTGGTGGGTTAGTCGGTGGTTTGACTGCTTTATTACTTGCCAAAGGCGGTGTGCAAGCCACGGTGTTGGATGCTGCCCCTGTACTTGATCCAGAACAGGTCAAAAATACTTTAAATCCACGTGTTTTGGCACTGAGTCAGGCGACCATTCATTTGCTGAAATCGGTTGAGGTTTGGGATGATTTACCTAGACAGATGCCTTATACAGGCATGCATGTCTGGAATAAAAATGGCTATGGCGAAATAGAATTTGGTCATGTCTCGACCGCTTTTCCTAGACCCGATCAAGCTCTAGGTTCAATGGTTGAGCCAAGCTTACTCAATCTAGTGATTCAACAGAAAATGCTTGAGCAGATTAAGGACTACCGCACTCAGGTCAAAGTCGTTCGCGTTGAACAGCAGGTGCAAGGTTGGTCAATTGAACTGGCAGATGGTCAGATTTTAAAAACAAAATTAGTGATTGGGGCAGATGGCGCGAACTCTTTTGTTCGTGAACAGGCGTATATTGGTTTGGATGTATTGGACTATCATCAAGCAGCGATCAGTTGTGCCATTAAAACCACTCAACCTCATCAATATGTTGCAAGACAAATCTTTTTGCCAACAGGCCCGTTGGCGTATTTACCGATGGCGAGTCTGAATGATCAGGAAAATGGTCTTTGGCAATCGATCGTCTGGACATTGCCCGATGATTATGCCGAGGAATATTCAGAGTTAAGCGATGCTGAATTTATGCAGCTTTTAACCCGTGAAAGCCAGCATATGCTGGGTGAAGTGGTCGATGTTCGATCTCGCGCGCAATTCCCGCTTAAAGCCCGTTCGGCACAGCATTATGTGAAAGCAGGTCTGGCCTTGATTGGGGATGCTGCGCATGTGATTCATCCTTTGGCAGGACAGGGCGTGAATATTGGCTGTCTGGATGCCGCAGTCTTGTGCGATGTCTTACTCCATGATCTTCAGCGTGGTGTCTGGGCGCATGAGCAGACTTTGGCTCGTTATCAACATGAACGTAAGGGCCAAAATGCAGCAATGATGCATAGTATGTCTGCAATTGGCTGGTTAGAAAGTTCCGAACTTAGACCGCTTATTTTTGCGCGAAATTATGGTTTGAGTCAGGTGAATCGATCTGCTTTATTCAAAGATGTATTTATGCAACAAGCCAGTGGTTTATCTAGTTTGAAAAATACGCGATATGCAATTTAATGAGAAAGTAGATATTTTTTAAACAATCATTTATATATTATTACTAATATGGTTAAAAAAAATACGAATATGGCGCAAAAGCCTCTTTGCGAATGCGAAAGAGATTGCTACATTTCTTCATAATTTATGATGAGTTTCATAAAACATTTACTGATCATGATGGGGAGCAGAAAATGACAGATGCAAATGATTATGATGAAGCTGAAGATTCAGCAGTCGATGAAGATGAAGCCAAAGCGGCTGAACGTGGTGCCAGTGATAGCGAAGAAGGCGGTAACTTAAGTGATGCTGATCTTGCCGAAGCTGAAAGCCTTACGGTAACTGCAAAGCAAAAGCAACGTCAGGCACTTGAAGATGAAATTGCAGCCTTTTTAGCCAAAGGTGGAAAAATTACTGAAGTGCCTGCCGATGAAGAGGCAAGACACTAATAAAAAGCATCACCTCGGTGATGCTTTTTACCTTTAGCGATTCACTAAGTTGTATTGGCTAAAGGTGAAACTGTCTTGTTTAGCGTGTTAGTTGTACTAGCTCAAACCTGATCTTGAGTCAGTTCCAATGCGCGCTGATAAGCCACTTTCTTTTTGATGCCTGTTAAATCTGCTGCCAACTGAGAAGCCGCTTTAACCGATAAATCCTGTAATAAGCGTTTGAGCAACTGATCCAGTTTTTCCTGATCGAGATCTTTCTGTTCAGGATTTCCAGCAACCACCAGTACAATCTCGCCTTTTTGCTGATGATGATCTTGTTCAATAAATTTGACCAAATCTTTTAAGGTCATTTTCTTAATGGTTTCAAAGGTCTTGGTAATTTCACGAGCAAAACCCACTGGCCGATCTTCACCAAAAATAGTCGCCATATCTTTGACACAATCTAAAATTCGATGAGGTGCTTCATAAAAAATTAGAGTTTGGGTTTCATCCTTTAGCTTTTCGAGCTGGCCGATGCGCTGCGATGCTTTAGATGATAAAAAACCTTCAAAACTAAAACGGTCACTGGGCAAACCAACAGCACTTAGCGCAGCAATTGCAGCACATGCACCCGGAACAGGTGTGACTCGAATATGGTTTTCCTGCGCGGCGCGTACCAGTTTAAAGCCTGGATCACTGATCAATGGTGTTCCTGCATCACTAATCAGTGCAACATTTTTTCCTGATTTGAGGGTGTCGATCAGCTGATTAATTTTGTTACTTTCATTGTGATCATGGCATGCAGTAAGTGGAGTAGATATATTATAATGTTTAAATAACTGCGCAGATTGACGTGTGTCTTCTGCTGCCACAATAGAAACTGATTTTAGAATTTCAATTGCCCTAAAGGTCATGTCATCCAAGTGCCCAATTGGGGTTGCTACAACAAATAACTGAGCACTCATAAGGTTTACTCCATGTTGAATAATAAAAAAAGATGGCTGCTGGCGTGTGTCGCAGCTTTTATATCTCAAGCGCAAGCTGAAGTGTTGGTCATTCTCCCCGAATCGGGTCCTATGGCGCGAGCCACAAGCAGTATTAAGTCTGGTTTTATGAGTGCGTATGCACTGTCTGAAGATAAAGTACCGCTTAAATTTATCAATTCTGATAAAAAAACGATCAAAACCATTCTGGCTAAACATCTTAATAAGAAAACCCAGTTGATTGTTGGACCATTGGCTAAAAATGAAGTAGAGCAAATTGTCGCGATTAATCCCAAAGTCCGAGTTTTGGCTTTAAATGAAGTTGAAACGCAATCACCTAACGTGATCCAGTTTAGTTTGTCCAAGCAAGATGATGCTTATGCCTTGAAACAGATTATGCAAAAAGACAAAGTTTCACAGTTGCTTGTATTGCGCCAAACAGGTCGAGAGCAGGACAGTGAGTTGTATCTGATGTCGATTATGTCGCAGTTTGGTCAATCTGTGGAAGTGGTTGAAGAGATACCTAAAAAGCTTAAAAAGGGGCAGGGATTATTACTCTTGGGAGATGATGCGTGGATGAATCAGCTTTCTCATCTACCTAAAAATAATGTGTATGCGCAACCAACTGCTATTGAGGAAAATCAGCCGATTCCAAATGGGCTAAAATTTTGTGATGTTCCTGCTTTATACGAACATCAGTGGGATGATGTTGCACAGGCTTATTTGCGGCAGCCTGTCAGTATGCCGTATCAGCGCCTGATTGCTTTTGGAGCGGATGCATGGATGCTCGCGGAACTTTATTTAAAAACCCCAAAAATTCAAAATTTCACATTACAAGGGCGTACAGGCGATCTGGATGTGAATGCGCAACGAGTGACACGAATTCCGCATTGTTATCAAAAACAAAAAAATAACATTTTACAACTTCAATAACGAAGCGTATCCATGACAGCCAATCACCAACATGCACTCGGTCAATGGGCGGAACAGCAAGCAATGGTCATTTTACAACAACAGGGCTTTCGACTGGTGACGCAAAATTTTCATTCTCGATTTGGAGAGGTGGATTTAATTGTAGAGCGAGGTCAGGAACTTGTTTTTGTTGAGGTTAAAGCACGTTCATTGGGTGGCTATGGACAGGCCAATGAGATGATTCGTCCTACTCAACAACGCAAAATTATTCGTACTGCTGAATATTTTTTGATATGTCATCCAGCCTATGATCAGTTTTATTGTCGTTTTGATGTAATTTGTTTTGATTTTCCACAGAAAATTGCAAAAACAGTACAGCAAGATTTTTCTAAACTTCGATATGATCAGCAATGGATTGAAAATGCATTTACTTTGTAACCAGAGTTCATTACTCTTGAGCGAGATGCAAACATGATTTCAAAACAGTTTTCAGGGAGCTTTGCTGAGTGTTTAAACGTATTGCAATAACGGCGTTGTGTGTCGCGAGTTTATCTGGCTGTGCCAGCTTTATTTCTGGTGGAACTGGCTCTGCGCCAGTGGGTACAGAAAGTGGTGCACGTAGTTTGGGTCAGGTGTTTATTGATTCTTCTATTAAACGTACTGCAAGTATCAATTTATATAAACTCGATCCGCGTTTTAAACAGTCACGTGTCAACATTGAAAGCTTTCATAGCAATGTTTTATTGACAGGGCAGGTTCCTGATGAGCATCTTCGTCAATTGGCTGAAGACAATGTTAAGTCAATGAGTGATGTAAAAACAGTACATAATTATATTACTGTAGGTCCTCAAGTCAGTTACTCCACCATCATGCAAGATTCTGCTGTAACTGCAAATACACGGGGTTTGTTGGTCCGTGCACCAGTGGTTTCTGACACCAAAGTGTTGGTGCATACCGAAGATGGTGTGTTGTATGTCATGGGGCGCTTAAATACGGCTGAAATTAATGATTTGAACGATGTCCTGCAAAAAGTAGGTAACGTGACAAAAATTGTGACCTTGATTGATAATATTGACCAGCCAAATGCAGGTACCACTGCGAGTTCACTAGTTGCAAGTCCGATGGTGGGCAATGCAACAGCGCAACCAGAGGTACAAACACCTGTTGCCATTGATCCTGATCAAGGTGAGCCTGTGAATGCTCAATAGTCCAAATGAGATCATGAAACAATTACAACAGCGATTTGAGCAAGTCAAACATCACTATCATGAGTTTCGCTTATATGATTTGGGAAGCTATGCGCTTAATTTTCTAACACCCAAATCGACTTATATCGCGCAAAAGAATATTGCTTATGGGCTTAAAGCACGGCAGCGTCTGGATTTATACCGCGCAAAAAAACCATTAAAGCAACAGCCCCTGATAGTATTTATTCATGGCGGCGCTTGGCAGCATGGCGATAAAAAAGATTATGGCTTTATAGGGGAAAGTTTTGCTCGCGAGGGATATGATGTCGCTGTGATTAATTATCATCTTGCGCCTGAATATATTTTTCCAAGCTATATTGATGATTTGGCATTAGCGCTAAATTTTCTGGATCAGCATCAAACTAAACTGAAAATTTCAACTGAAAATGTAATTTTGATGGGGCATTCTGCTGGGGCATTTAATGTCATGTCAGTGGTGTATCATCCACACCCCAATTTAGTCCATTGTCGGGATAATATTAAGGCAATTATTGGGATTGCGGGACCTTATCACTTTGACTATAAGGGTGATCCTTTGGCACAGGATGCATTTGATCAGGAGATCCCGTATCAACAAGTAATGCCTTATTATTTTGTCGATTCTAATCAAATTCGGCATTATTTATTAATGGCGGAAAATGATCAAATTGTTGCAGCAAAAAATACGATCGATTTTGATCATATTTTGAGACAACATGGCAATCATAGCCACATTGCGATTATTCCAAAAACAGGGCATATCTCCATTATTGGTACCTTATCGAGTTTATTTAGTCGATATTTTAAGACCAAACGTACTATTTTGAGTTTTCTAAAAGAGAGTCTGGAAACCTAAAATACAGCTTCCAGATTTATCTTGTTTCGACCAGCGTTATGAGCTTTTTATCAAGCTTGATGATGCATGACTTGCATAATCATGGCATGCGCAATACTTCCTTTAAAAGGAATTTCAGGCAGTTGATCAAATTTAAAGAATTTCGCATCGCTAATTTCTTCTTCCTGAAGCTTGATCTCGCCTGAATCGTATTCTGCCTGAAATGCAATCATGAGATTACTTGGAAAAGGCCATGGCTGACTAGACATATAACGAATATTTTTAAGTTTTAAACCGACTTCTTCCAGCGTTTCACGTTGTACCGCTTCTTCAAGTGTTTCACCCACTTCAACAAATCCCGCAATTAGTCCATACATATTACTTTTATTGTGGGCATTTTTAGCCAGTAAAACTTCATCCTGACCTTTGGTAATAATTGTAATGACGCAAGGCTGTACACGTGGATATTGATGATAGCGACAGGCAGGGCAGACCATCGCATATTCGGTAGGGTGAATCTGGGTTTCATGGCCGCAGTGACTACAAAATCTATGATTACGTCGCCATTCGAGTAATTGAACTGCACGGCTGGCTTTTTGAAATTCATCGACAGACCATAAGGTAATGAGTTGTCGAATCGGGATCAGTTGTAGGCCTGCTGGGATAGGTTCATGCTCTAGTAAATCACGGGCAATGACTTCATCACCCGCTTTAAACTTTAAATCACTTGCCAGTGTTGCAACTTTGGGAAGTTGGTAATTTTCATCGACAAGCAGTTGTTGATTATGAAAAATATAGGCAAGTGAAAGTTGTGACATTAGGCCGCCGCTGTTTGTAATTTCTGACTATTTTCCAATGCTACATCAAACATCGACTGTAAAACAGGTTGTTTGTTTTTTAAATTGTCAATCAGCATATCCAGACTTGCTAACACGTTTAAAATCAGACAAATTTGTTCAAGACTCAGGCTTTGTTGTTGTTCGTTTCTGCTATGCACAAATTCTGCAGTGTTTAACAATGCAAGTTGTTGCTCCTTACTTCCCAGAAATAAGGCTGCGCCTGACAACTCTTTTAGATGAACACATAAAGGTTCAAGTAATTGTGCTTCTGGTTGTTGCTCATACTGTAATAGCATTTGAATGACCATTTCAATCAAGGCTTTACTTTCTGTAAGTAATACCTGATGCGCTTCATCCAGACGATCTAATGAAATATTCATATTGTTGACACGAAGCTGTAAACGGCTAGATAAGTAATTACGCTCCAAAATGCCAATCGAATTCATCGCCGCCAATATACTTTTCATCAACTGCTGAGCATAATTTTCATCGTTAAGAATTGTCGGTTGATTCAATGCTTCAGACTGACGATATAGCTCTTGATAGGCTTCATTGAGATTTAAGACTTTAAACACGTTGGCCAGATTTTTTAAACTTGCCTGTAACTCCTGAATTTTTTCTGTCGACATATTTTGATAGTTATATTCAATGTCGTGACGAATTTGAGTCATGGCATCGGTAATCAGCTTACTGGCAGTATGAATGGTGGTGTAATCTGGGCCATACAAATGACGACTTAAAACTTCAAGTTGAGTATCCGAAAGTTGTTCATCACCCATATTGAGTTGTTGGCGAATGTGTTCGGAAATCTCGTCTTCCTGACTGATGCACAGACTCAAAATATCGGCAAGATCTGCGCTAGTTGCAGTAAAACTCTCGGGGTGTTGAAGAAACTGTCCTATATTGGTTTCTAACTGAATAAAAACACGTAAGCGCGCCTGATTTAAAATGAGGTGATCAAGATAACCCAGTGCAATATTGACTAATTCCCAGTATTGCTGACTAGGCGTATTTCGCGCAAATGATGCAAGGTAAACGCCAACAATTTTAATTGCCTGAAAATCCAATGATTGCGCAGTATGTTGAAGTAGTTTATGCAAGCTTAGCTTATAAAGTTGATGCACATAAGCTGATTTTTCTAACTCAGGTGACGCTGCTAAATTAAAATTAGGTTGGAAACAATCCAGTAACGGTAAAATCTGTGCGCCTTCTCGTGTTTGTGGTTTACCGAGAGCGAGTTCAAGCCGATTAAGAGTGTCGATTAAAAATTGGGGAACTCTGACTTCACGTAAGCAAATAAATTCGATGTACCGTTTCAGCATAGTGGTGCCTTCACTTAAGGCAATCACATCCTGAGTCTGAATATTGTGCGGTTCAGACATAATTTTGCGCATCAATGACGCTGAGTAATCTGTAATGAGTGCCAAGCGCGGCATATCAATCATGGCTAAAATACGAGCGCATTGTTCAAATTGATTGAGTGCATCATCAATACCAAAAGGCAGCGTTTGTTCTTCTGCCAATGTACTCACTGCGTTTTCAACCAGTTTGATTGAATTATCAATTTCATTTTTTATTATCAATAATGCAGTTGGGTCGAAGTGAATAGAGCTTTGATAAGACATGTAAGCTGCACCTTTCCTATGTTATTGGTGTCAAATTGCCTGACAGACCAGATTAATTCCCAGATCACCAAACATACACATGCATCCCCACACATGCTGTCGTATGTTATTGATTGCTAAGTTCACGGTGACTTGGGTGATCGGTTCTGATCATCAGCACTTTATTTATCAACTAATATAACTGAACTTTTAAGGCTTGGAATACTAAAACCCAAGCCTGCTACGAATTTTATTTGGCAAAAAAGCAAGGCTTACCCTGTTTTTCCTCAAATTGTTTGACCCAAGTCTCATGTCTTGCTAATTCTTCGGGTTCAGGCAAAATCACAGGCAGATCAATCTGCACACGCTGTCTGCTATTTTGCTGTCCATGATTTTCATGTTGTGATAGGGCATCCATATCAAAAGACACCTGTCCACCGGTCATGGCCAGATAAACATCGGACAAAATCTCGGCATCTAGCAACGCGCCATGGAAGGTACGATCACGCGCAGGAATGTCGTAGCGTCTGACCAATGCATCTAATGAGTTTTTTTGTCCCGGATGCTTACTTTTAGCCAATGCCAAGGTATCGGTAACAGTACACACTTCTGAAAGGGTAACTAAACCAGCGCGTTTGAACTCGGTATCCAAAAAGTTCATATCGAAGGTGGCATTATGCGCAATGATTTCTGCTCCTTTGAGATAGTCAAAAAGTATCTCTGCAATTTCTGCGTATTTAGGTTTGTCTTTAAGAAAATCATCGCTGATGCCGTGAATATTTTCAGATTCGCCCACAGGTTTTTCAGGATTGATATAAATATGGATCGAGCTACCTGTTAATTTACGATTGATCATTTCAATCGCACCGACCTCAATAATGCGATCACCATCCTGAAAATAAAAACCTGTGGTTTCTGTATCTAAAATAAGTTGGCGTGGCCCTTGAACATTTAAGGTCGCTGGCGTGGTGACAATATGTGGATGCGTTTTGCTTTGATCGATAGGGTTATTGGTTAATCGGGTTGCTGTTTGTTCTGGTTCACTTGCTGACTCAACTATCTTTTCATCTTCTATTTCTACCAACGCTTCATCGTCTGTAGGGTCTATAGGATATTCATTGATGGTTAAATCTTCGCTATCAACGTCATGATTATCAAAAGCATCCTCGGGAACATCTAGTCCAAACGGGTCATCGAGCAGCCAGTCATTTTCAGATTTTTTTTTTGCCTCGGTCTTTGTTTTTGCATCTACTTGAGTCAGTTGATGTCCAATACATTCAGCTTCAGGCACGACCACATGCCGCTTTTCAGGATGCTGTACGCCTAAATTGGCCAGTTGATCTGCCATTTCATTGCCTGCATGTCCTGCATGTCCTTTAATCCAGTTCCATTCGATGTTCCGCCCAGCACAAACTTGATCCAGTTGTTGCCAAAGCTCAGGATTTTTGACATCTTTCCAGTTTTTCTTTTTCCAGCCGTGGATCCATTCAGTAATGCCTTGTTTGACATAGTTTGAATCTGTCCAGATGATGAGTTTTGCATCTGTAGGACAGAAAGAAACACCCTCAATTGCGGCGGTCAGCTCCATGCGATTGTTGGTGGTTTCAGCTTCACCACCAAAAAGTTTATGTTCGCCATCTTGGCTAATAATATAAGCACCCCAACCACCTAAGCCAGGATTACCTTTACAGGCACCATCAACATAGAGCGTGATTGTTTGTGAGATCATATTGAACCTAAAACTAAAAAAAAGGACTTAACTTCCCGTATTGTATATGCAAATCGTGGTTTTCGAGCCATTGATTCGCTGTTTTTTTTAATTTCTTGTAACATTTCCACGCAAATCACGTTAAATTATTGCCTTGTCTCAGCGTCATGCTTCACTACAATGGCATATCAAAGAATTAAACTTTACGCGAGTTGTTTGGAACATTTTATGTATAAACCGACCAATATGGTGTGGCAATTTCCCGCAGCATCACTTTTTAAAATTACGATATTGGCTTCTGCTTTGGCAGCATTGGGTCTCACCACTGGCTGTTCCTCAACTCCACAGACTGCAAAAACAAATACAACAAAACAAGTTGGCGGTTCAGGATACTTGGATGCCAGCAGTCTGGATTCACTTGAAGATTTGCTTTCTGCAACTGATATGCGTGCGGTTGAAGGTGATCGCTTACAGATTTTAAAACACGGTGATGTCTGGAAGCGCATGACCGTCGGTTTTAAAATGGATTTGAATCATTGGGATCCACGTATTGAAGCACAACGTAGCTGGTTTATTTCACGCCAGCCGTATCTGGATCGTTTAAGCGCACGTGCCAGTCGTTATTTATATCACACGGTGAAAGAGGCAGAACGTCGCGGCATTCCAACTGAATTGGCATTACTGCCTGTAATTGAAAGTTCATACGATCCCGCAGCGACCAGTAGCGCAGCCGCAGCAGGATTGTGGCAGTTTATTCCAAGTACAGGTCGTATTTATGGTTTAAAGCAGACCAGCCAGTATGATGGTCGCCGTGATGTCGTGGAATCGACTCGTGCAGCTTATGAGTTTTTAGGAAGCTTATATAATCAGTTCGGCTCATGGGAATTAGCTCTGGCAGCTTATAATGCAGGCCCAGGACGTATTCAGCAGGCGATCAATCGAAACCAAGCCGCGGGTTTACCAACGGATTATTGGTCACTCAAATTGCCACAGGAAACCATGAACTATGTACCGCGTTTTCTGGCAGTTGCTCAAATTATTAAAAATCCTAAAGCCTATAATGTAAACTTACCGCCGATTGCCAATCGTCCTCACTTTCGTGAAGTCATGCTCAATGCACCTGTTGATTTAAATCAAATTGCGTCTTTGACAGGGTTAAGCCGTGCTGAACTTTATGCATTGAATCCGGGTTATCGTGGTGAACGTATTGACCCAGAAAGTCCAATGCGTATTTTGATTCCGTCAGATGTCAATCCATCGGTGGATGCTAAGCTCAAAGCTTTAAAATCATCCTCTGGATTCTGGGCAAGCAATAACACAGCAGCTACGCCTAATGCCAATGTGACTGTCAACACATCCACTCGCGGTTCTACTCAAACTGTAACGCCAAGTCGTGCAACACCACCCGTCATGACCGCGAGTAGTATCAGTCGACCTTCGACCAGCAGTACAGTTGTTTCATCAATCACTCGACCTTTGAAAACCACGCCGCGTAGTGCAGATGAGCTGGCTGCATTTGCGGCCAGTGCGGATATTCCGAGTGCACCACGTATTCCTGTTGCAGTGACGCCTGCCAGTAATGTGAAAGCCTTAAGTGCCGAACCACCAATTTCCAAGTCTGAGCGCGAACAAATTGTGGCATTGGTGAAGCAAGAAGGAGTTAAGGAAACAGTGACTCAGGCTTTAGAACCACAACCGACACAGGCTGAAAAAGATCAGGTGGTTGCGGAACTCAAAGCGATTGCACCTAAAGGCACCGAAATTGTGGATCCTTATGATGGCAAAATCAGATTAACTGCGATTCAGACCAGTCAGTCAGTTGCCGATACTGAAGGTAAGGAAGTGACCAAAGGCTTTGCTTACCCTAAAGCTGTAGCTGCTACTGTTAATGCAGATAGTTATGAGGCACAAAATAATAAAGATAAGCCTTATATTAAAACGGATACCGATATTGTCGTGGTACAGCCTTCAGGTAAACGTTCAACTTATACCGTTCAGCCAGGCGATACTTTAGCCATTATTGCGGCTAAAAATGGAGTGAGCTGGCGTGATATCGCAAAATGGAACCAGATTGATCCGAACAATACTTTGTTTGTTGGGGCAACTTTGTATTTGTATGATGCCAAACCGCAAGCGATTGATCGACCAGTTCCTGTTAAAGCCGAGTCCAAACCTGAAAGTTATACGGTAAAAGCTAACGATAGTCTGACAGGTGTTGCGGATCAATTTGGTCTTACAGTCAAACAATTGGCTGACTATAATAATTTATCTGTGACTAGCGGTTTATTTGTTGGGCAAAAACTTTCTCTTAAAGACAACGGCACAACACATAATGCAGGGTCAAATCGCAATACAGAAGCGAAAAGTGATGCGAAGACAACACGTGTTGCAACCAAATCCTATACAGTGAAGCGTGGTGAATATCTCAAACTGATTGCAGATCGTTATGCTTTATCAAATCAGGAGTTGGCTGATTTAACCTCAGGATTGACCGCAAGCAGTAGCTTATACGTGGGGCAAAAAATTAATGTGCCTTTGCATGAAGTGACTGTACGTGATGATGACAAAGCAGATCCAAAGGAAACACGTAATAGCAAATTAGCCAATCAAGTTAAAACTGAAAATTATCAGGTACAACGTGGCGATACTTTATCCAGTATTGCAGCAAAATCAAAAATGACGTTGGCTGAACTTGCAAGTTTGAATAATATTGCAGCTAATAGCGGTGTCCGAGTTGGACAGACCTTAAAAATTCCTGCGGGTTCTAGCATTCCTGAGCAATACACCGTTCAGTCAGGAGATAGTTTAAATAGTGTCGCCAATAAGTTTGATCTGGAGCTTTCTGATCTTGCGGAGCTCAATGGTTTAAGTCGTAGCGCAGGTTTACGTGTTGGACAAAAATTAAAACTAACGGGTGACATTCCAGCTTCGGCAAAGGTTGAGGTACAAGAAACTTCACCAGATACGCATATAGTCAAATCAGGTGAAACGCTGGCGAGTATCGCAAGCCGCTATCATCTTCAGTTGAATTATTTGGCTGCTTTAAATGGTCTAAGTCGTAACGCTAATGTACGCGTAGGGCAAAAATTAAAATTGGAAGGTGATCTACCAAAAACTGAAACCGCCAAAGATGACAGCCCAAAAAGCAAATCAAAAGGCAAAACAGCTGCAAATACTGAATCTTATACGGTGAAGTCAGGTGAATCACTTAACAGTATTGCCAGTCGTTTAGGCATGAGTGCAAAAGATTTGGCAGATCTAAATAATCTCAATGCACGTGCATCGTTACAGCGCGGACAATCATTGCAAATTCCAAAAACCATTACTGAATACACAATTAAACGGGGCGATACGCTGATTGGTTTAGCCAGTAAGTTTGGTATGGCAATTACTGAGTTGGCAGATCTAAATGACCTGAAACAAAATGCACAGCTTCGTATTGGTGATGTCATTAAAGTTCCAAACTTATAAGTTGTAAGGGATGATGGATTTGATTTCAGGACGAGGCTTGCATAGCGCCCATCATCCAATGATGGGTCAACTGATCAAAAGTACTATTTTGGCAGTGATTTTCTATGGCGGTACTGTCAATGCTGCGGTACAGACGACGCCTTATATCGCTATTCATAGTAAAGCCAAATATAGTGGATTGAGTCATATGCCTTATGCCAATCCACAGGCGCCCAAAGGTGGCATGCTGAGTGAATATAGCAATGGTACTTTTGATAACCTGAATAGTATGAATGGCAAAGGCAGTTCTACAGATGGTATAAATTTTATATTTGACAGCTTGATGTCGCCTTCGCTTGATGAGCCTGCGGTGATGTATCCACTTTTGGCGAAGACTGCTACTTTTGATCCTGAACATACCCATTTTGTTATTTTTGATTTAAATCCGAAAGCAAAGTTCAGTAATGGTCAGCCTTTGACAGCAGAAGATGTCAAATTCAGTTTTGATACGTATCAAACCAAGGCTAATCCGGGCTTGCAAATGTATATTGCGGATTTGGCAAAAACCGAGGTGTTGTCTAAATATCAGGTCAAGTTTAGTTTTAAATCTGAAAATAATGCTGAAATGCCCATGATTTTGGCAAGTCTTCCCATTTATTCCAAACAAGACTGGAAAAATAAAGATTTTAGCCGCATTACCATGGAACCGATTTTAGGTTCAGGCCCATATCTGATCGAACGCATTGATGCAGGACGCAGTATTACTTACAAGCGCAATCCAGATTATTGGGGCAAAGATTTAGCCGTGAATCGTGGACGGTATAACTTTGATCGCCTGAAATATGTTTATTACCGTAATATGGATATTGCTTTTGAAGGATTTAAGTCTGGGCAATATACATGGCAAGAAGAATTTACTGCCAGAAAGTGGGTCACTGCCTATAATTTTCCTGCAATAAACAACAAGATGGTCAAAAAAATTGAGTTTAAACATCGTAATCCGATGACCATGCAAAGTATTGTGATGAATACCCGTCGTGCACCACTCAATGATATTCAGTTTCGGCGTGCTGTCAGTTATGCCTATGATTTTGAATGGCAAAATAAAGCCCTGTTTTATGGCAAATATCGGCGTTTACAAAGCCATTTTGATAATAGCGAATTGGCAGCGACTGGGAAACCTTCAGCAGCAGAACTTAAAGTTTTACAGCCGTACCTATCCAAATTAAATCCGATTGTGAAACAGGGTGTACTTGCAGACTGGAAATATCCTGTGAGTGACGGCAGTGGTTTTAATCGTCAAAATTTGCTGACCGCAAGACAGCTATTGATTGATGCGGGTTATAGCGTTAAAGCAGGGCAATTGCGAGACCATCAGGGTAAACCCATTCAGTTTGAATTGTTAATCCATCAGGACGGTTTACAACGTACCCTAATGCCATTGGTGCGAAATCTTAAACGTCTCGGGATTACAGTATCGATTCGACAGGTCGATGTGCCACAGTATTTAGAGCGTATGCGCCGTAATGATTTTGATTTAACCACCTTGGCGATGCCGCAGTCTTTAACACCGGGAAATGAACAATTTCAATTCTGGAGTAGTTCTGCCGCAGATCAGGTGGGTAATTATAATTTTTCAGGTATTAAAGACCCTGTGATTGATGCAGTGATCCAAAAACTGGTGAAATCTTCTAGTCGAGAGGAGCTGATCACCCATACCAAAGTGTTAGATCGTTTGTTACGTGCAGGTTATTATCAAATTTTAACTTATGGAAAGGGGGAGAACTGGTATGCCTATTGGGATATGTATGAACATCCTCAAACCTTGCCGACACTTTCGGTAGGGCTGGATTACTGGTGGTCAAATCCTAAAAAAGCGCAAGCGGTTGCAAATTATTTGCGCCGACAATAAATCATCAAAAGACGCCAAAGGAACCAAAACATGGGCACCTATATTATTAAGCGACTTTTACTCATTGTTCCGACCTTATTTCTAATTTTACTGATTAATTTTTTAGTGGTTCAAATCGCGCCAGGTGGCCCTGTTGAGCAGGCAATTCATCAGGCTGAGAATTTTCAGGGGATTAATCAAAGTGGTGGCGGTGAAACAGTCAATGTCTCGGCTGATCGATCTTATCAGGGAGCTAGAGGTTTAAGTCCTGAAATGATTGAGCAGATAAAAGCCCAATATGGTTTCGATAAATCTGCGCCTGAACGCTTTTGGTTAATGTTAAAAGGTTATTTAACCTTAGATTTCGGCACCAGTTTTTTTAAGGATAAACCCGTTACCCAACTGTTATATGAAAAAATGCCAGTGACCATATCACTTGGGCTCTGGAGTACTTTATTGATTTATTTAGTATCGATTCCACTTGGGATTCGTAAAGCTAAACAACACGGTTTATTTTTTGATAAAGCAACATCGATCCTGCTGGCTGTTGGCTATGCTGTACCGACTTTTGTATTTGGTGTATTACTAATTGTATTTTTTGCAGGTGGTTCTTATTTTCACTGGTTCCCATTGCAAGGATTAGTCTCTGAGAATTTTCAACAACTTAGTTTTTTCGATAAAATTAAAGATTACTTTTGGCATATGACTTTGCCTTTGTTAACAATGGTCTTGGGTGGTTTTGCAGGCTTAACTTATCTGACTAAATATTCTTTTATGGAAGAACTGAATAAACAATATGTACTGGCAGCACGTTCAAAAGGTTTAACTGAAAATCGGGTTCTTTATGGTCATGTTTTCCGTAATGCTATGCTGATTGTGATTGCAGGTTTACCCGAAGCCCTCATTGGCATTTTCTTTGTCGGCAACTTGTTTATCGAAATTATTTTTAATCTGGATGGCGTAGGCTTACTCGGCTTTGAGGCAATTACCCAACGTGATTATCCTGTGATTTTTGGTACTTTATTTTTATTTACCTTACTTGGTTTGATTTTGAGATTGATCAGTGATGTATTGTATCAGGTGATCGATCCACGAATTAACTTTGAATCACGGGGAGTTAAATAATGTCCCCAATGATGCAAGCGCGTTTTAAACGTTTTAAACACAATCGGCTGGGTTTTACTTGTTTCATTCTGTTTGTATTGATTTTTATTTTGTCGTTGGGTGCAGAGTTTATAGCCAATGATAAACCGATTTTAGTCAAATATGATCAGTCTTATTATTTTCCAGTGATGAAATCCTACCCTGAAACGACCTTTGGCGGTGTGTTTGAAACCGAGGCAGATTATAAAGATCCAGCGGTTCAAAAATTGATTGATGATAAGGGGTGGGCAGTATGGCCGTTAATTCCATTTTCTTATCACACTCCAAATTTGGATTTAGCAGTGCCTGTACCTTCACCACCAAGCCAGCAAAACTGGCTCGGAACAGATGATCAGGGGCGCGATGTATTGGCACGGATTCTTTATGGCTTACGTGTATCTTTAATCTTTGGTTTTGCATTAACTTTTTTTGCCGCAGTGATCGGAATCATAGTTGGCGCGATACAGGGATATTATGGTGGATGGATTGATCTGATTGGCCAACGTATTCTTGAAATATGGGGGGGTTTACCTATGCTGTTTATGGTCATGATTTTGGTCAGTATGTTTACCCCAAGTGTGTATTGGTTGTTTCTGATTATGCTGCTGTTTGGCTGGCCAGCACTGGTTGGACTGGTTCGGGCAGAGTTTTTACGGGCAAGAAATTTTGATTATGTCCGTGCCGCGCGTGCTTTAGGGGTAAAAGACCGAACGATTATGTTTCGGCATATTTTACCCAATGCCATGAGTTCGAGTTTATCGCAGCTTCCTTTTATGCTCACCGCCAATATTACAGCACTTACCGCACTGGACTTTTTGGGCTATGGCTTACCGCCTGATGCTGCTTCATTGGGTGAATTATTATTACAAGGTAAAAATAATTTAACCGCGCCGTGGTTAGCACTCTCAGGTTTTTTTAGTTTGGCTGTGGTGTTATCTCTTCTTATCTATGTTGGGGAGGCGACGCGTGATGCATTCGATCCAAGACGACAATAATGAAATGCAGCAAATGAATTGCCTGAAAGTAAGTGGCTTACATATTGAAAATAAAACGGGTCAAGTATTGGTTCAACAACTGGATTTTGAACTAAAACAGGGTGAAACCCTAGCAATCGTGGGAGAAAGTGGTTCAGGTAAATCCATCAGTAGTCTGGCGTTATTAGGCTTATTACCTCAGCATTTAAAAATAACAGGTCAAGCTTTATTTGAAGGTCAAGATCTATTGCACCTCAATCAAGCGCAGTATCGACAGATTCGCGGTCAAAAAATTGCCATGATTTTTCAGGAACCGATGACGGCCTTAAATCCGTTGCATCGGGTGGAAAAAATCGTCGGTGAAACATTGCTGCTAAAAGGATGGTCAAAGCAGCAAGTCCGAACCCGCGTACTGGAATTGTTGCATGATGTTGGAATCCCTGAGCCTGAAACTAAGCTGAGACGTTATCCTCATGAATTATCGGGTGGTCAGCGTCAACGGGTCATGATTGCGATGGCGTTGGCGCAAGAGCCTGAGATTTTAATTGCTGACGAACCCACCACTGCACTAGATGTCACGTTGCAGGCACAGATTTTAAATCTGCTTAAAACGTTGCAGCAAAAACGCAATATGGCCATGATTTTGATTAGTCACGATTTAAATCTGGTCAAACGCTATGCAGACCAAGTCATTGTCATGAACAAAGGTGGTGTCGAGGAGCAAGGGCAGGTCAATGATGTTTTTAATCATCCCAAAACCAGTTATACCCAACATTTGCTCAATCATGATTTCGGTCATGCATTAAAACTCCAGTCTGGGCAGCCATTACTTGAGCTGCAACAGCTTGAGGTCAAATTTCCAATTAAACAAGGTTTACTCAATCGAGTTAAGGATTATGTGGTTGCATTAGAACCGATGGATTTAACCCTTTCTCAGGGCGAGTCGATTGGGATTGTAGGGGAAAGTGGTTCGGGTAAAACCACACTTGCACTGGCAGTAACTCGCTTGATTGAGTGCGATGGGAAAATCATTTTATTGGGCAAAGACTTAAATCATTTAAAAGAAAATCAACTTCGCCCGTTACGCACAGATTTTCAAATTGTATTTCAGGACCCATTTAGCAGTTTAAATCCACGCATGACGGTGGCACAAATTATTGGTGAGGGACTCGTTCTCAAACACATTAAAGCAGATGAAATGGATGATTTGATTGACGATGCACTATTGAAAGTGGAATTGCCGATTGAATTTAAACAGCGTTATCCTCATGAGTTATCTGGTGGACAAAGGCAACGTGTTGCTTTGGCACGCGCATTAATTTTGAAGCCTAAGTTGATTATCTTGGATGAGCCTACATCGGCATTGGATCGTACGACGCAGCGTTCAATCGTCCAGTTATTGCGTCGGTTGCAACAAGAACAACAGTTGAGCTATTTATTTATTAGTCATGACTTACAAGTCGTCCGCGCCTTATGTCAGAAAGTTTTGGTATTACGACATGCAAAAATTATTGAATATCAAGATACTGAGCAACTTTTTTTAAAACCGCAATCTGAATATACCCGTCAGCTCATTGCTGCAAGCCAATATTAAACTTTTGCATATAATTGACATGTGGTATTGTCAATTTGTAAATACAGGATGACTTTAACTTCAATTTTTAATTCAAATTGGAAGAATAACTCCGATTTTTTAAAAGAGAAAAACATGACACAGATTGCCGATTCAATTCAAATCAGAAACACTATATTTAAAAATCGCTTAATTAAGGGAGCGATGAGTGAAGCATTGGCAAATGATGCAGGACAGCCGAATCAACTACATCTTGGGCTTTATGAAGCATGGGCGAAAGGAGGGCTGGGTTGTGCCATTACAGGCAATGTGATGGTCGATATTCGTGCTAAAAATGAGCCTGGCGTTGTTGTTGCTGAAAGTGAACGTGATCTGGTTGAACTAAAAAAATGGGCAGATATTGGCAAGCAGTACGGAATGGTACAGTTAATCCAGTTATCTCATCCGGGGCGTCAGTGTCCGAAAGGATTGAATAAAGAAACGGTTGCGCCTTCTGCTGTGCCATTTAGTCCTATGCTTGCTACCATGTTTGGAACGCCTCGTGAGCTTCGAGAAGATGAGATTCTGGATATTATTCAGCGTTTTGCGAAAGCCGCAAGTATTTGTGAAAAAGCGGGTTTCGAGGGTGTACAGCTACATGGTGCACATGGTTATTTGATTAGTCAGTTTTTATCGCCATTGACTAATACACGTCAGGATCAATGGGGCGGTTCGATTGAAAATCGTATGCGTTTCCTGCTTGAGATTTATAAAGCAGTACGTGAAGCGACTTCAGAAAACTTTATCATTTCAGTCAAACTTAACTCGGCTGACTTTCAACGTGGCGGAATTACTGAAGAAGATGTAATTACAGTATTTAAAGCCATTGATGCCGTTGGAATCGATTTAATTGAAATCTCTGGCGGAACCTATGAAGCCCCTGCGATGGCAGGTGCGAAATCAGAAAAACGTAAAGCCAGCACCATTGCGAGAGAAGCCTACTTTTTAGACTTTGCAGAAAAAATTCGTCAACAAGTCACATGTAAGCTGATGGTTACAGGTGGTTTTCGTACAGTGGCAGGCATGAATGCCGCTTTGCAAAGTGGTGCCTGTGATTTTATTGGTATTGCACGTCCATTTGCAGTTGAAACTGACTTGGCAAATCGTTTGATTGCAGGGCAGGATGTCAAATATGCAGTCAAACCAATTAAAACAGGATTACCATTTGTCGATAAAATGGCGATTATGGAAATTATCTGGTATGCGGCGCAATTTAGAAGTATTGGAAAAGGCAAAAAGCCAAATCCGAAATTATCGCCACTTCTTGTATTTCTGAATTATGCGAAGGGCAATATCAAGGCTGTGATTAAAGGTCAGGTGAATTCACGCAAGTCTGCATAAATATATTCAATGCAAATAGAGATTCTTCAGAGTCTCTATTTCATCATGATCGATTTGATAGAAATAAAAAAGCCACTCGCATTATGCAGTGGCTTTTTTGGAATTTGGCGTCCCTACGGGGATTCGAACCCCGGTTGCCGCCGTGAAAGGGCGATGTCCTAGGCCTCTAGACGATAGGGACTTATATGAGGCTGTATCTGAAATTGGCGTCCCTACGGGGATTCGAACCCCGGTTACCGCCGTGAAAGGGCGATGTCCTAGGCCTCTAGACGATAGGGACGTTTCAGAGGTGGGCGTATAGTAGGGTGATTTGAGGAGGGTGTCAAACGATTTTAATGATAAAAACAATAAAATAAGATTAAGCGTTTAAAATTAAATCAATGAGATGTAAATTTCAGCAGTTTTATCGATTTAGATCAAATGGATCACTCATGCCTATAAATGATGTGGGAAACAATCTCTCCATTTTAATAGGTAAAAGATTGCACCCACTCAAATCATCATCAACTATTTCACATTAATGATCATTAATTTCCACGATAGGTTGAATAGCCATAAGGGCTGATTAAGAGCGGAATATGATAATGATCGACAGCTCCATCAATCACAAATACAACGGGCACTTCAGGAAAAAATGAACGTTGATTATGTTCTCGAAACCAATCCTCAGTTTTGAATGTCACCCGATAAGTTCCTTTAGCTAAAGTTTTTTCATCTGGATAAAGTGCAGTGATACGTCCATTTTCATCGGTTTTACCCTGATTGATTTGCACCCACTTTTCACCTTGTTGAGCTTCAAGAACAACATTGACATCAGCAGATGGCAAACCATTTTCAAGATTAAGTACATGTACACTCAGTGGATTTTGAGCAAATACCAGACTCGAAGCGCTCAGGCTGAGTGCAAAAAGTGTTGTTTTATACACAGTTTTTCTCATAGAAATAACAAAGAATTTTATTTTATCGATTTATTTATCTCATTTTGATAGAAAATATGTAAAATTAACTCAAAAAAATAAGACCATCCTCATTGAAATATAGGGATTTGGCCTCATGAAAGACCTGTATTGAAGTACAACGGTTTATTTAAACGAAAAAAATAATAAATTTAACGAATGTTGCTGAGAAGATTTACTTTTACTATTTTCTGGCGAAATGTCGTTATCACTAGATATTACGTTGACTGAAATGCAATGAGAGTCGATACTCTCAGGGTTTTATTTAAGCAAATCGGTTCGTAGGAGAGGGTCACAAGCTCATTCCTCACAACGCAATCCAAAGCAGGAGATATATATGGCTGGTGGAAAGTCAACAATCATTTACACACTGACCGATGAGGCGCCACTTTTAGCGACCTACTCACTGCTTCCAATCATTGAGACTTTTACCAAGCCAGCTGGCATTGATATCGACAAAAGCGATATCTCTGTGTCTGCACGCGTACTCGCAGAGTTCTCTGAATATTTAAAAGATGAGCAGAAAGTACCTAACAATCTTGCAGAACTTGGTCGTCTTACCCAAGATCCAGATACCAACATTATCAAGTTACCAAATATTAGTGCTTCAGTGGGTCAATTAACTGCATGTATTAAAGAGTTGCAGTCAAAAGGTTACGCAATCCCAGATTATCCTGAAAACCCAACCACTGACGAAGAAAAAGCGATCAAGGCACGTTATAGCAAATGTCTAGGTTCTGCGGTAAACCCTGTATTACGTGAAGGTAACTCTGACCGTCGTGCGCCTGCTGCGGTAAAAAACTACGCGAAAAAACATCCTCATTCAATGAGCGAATGGAAGCAATGGTCTCAAACGCATGTTTCACATATGGAAGAAGGCGACTTCTATCATGGTGAAAAATCATTGACACTGGACCGTGCGCGTAAAGTGAAAATGGAATTAATCACCAAAAGCGGTCAAAGCATTGTGCTTAAACCTGAAGTCGCTTTGCTTGATGGTGAAATCATTGACTCTATGTTTATGAGCAAAAAAGCACTTTGCGACTTTTATGAGAAACAACTTGAAGACTGTCGTGAAGCAGGCATTTTGTTCTCATTACACGTGAAAGCGACCATGATGAAGGTGTCACACCCGATCGTATTTGGTCACTGCGTTAAAATTTATTATAAAGATGCATTTGAAAAACACGGTAAGTTATTTGACGAATTAGGTATTAACGTCAATAACGGTATGGCAGGTCTTTACGAAAAAATCGAAACTTTGCCGACCTCATTACGTGAAGAAATTATTGAAGATTTACATGCATGTCAGGAACACCGTCCTGCACTTGCAATGGTAGACTCAGCCAAAGGCATTACCAACTTCCATTCACCAAACGATATCATTGTTGATGCTTCTATGCCTGCCATGATTCGTGCTGGTGGTAAAATGTGGGGGGCAGATGGTAAGCAGTATGATGCTAAAGCGGTGATGCCAGAATCAACTTTCGCGCGTATTTATCAGGAAATGATTAATTTCTGTAAATGGCATGGTAACTTCGACCCACGTACCATGGGTACAGTGCCAAACGTAGGTTTGATGGCACAAAAAGCGGAAGAGTACGGTTCTCACGATAAAACCTTTGAAATTCCTGAAGCGGGTGTTGCCAATATTACTGATCTTGAAACAGGTGAAGTTTTACTGTCTCAAAATGTTGAAGAAGGCGATATCTGGCGCATGTGTCAGGTTAAAGATGCACCGATTCGTGATTGGGTAAAACTTGCTGTTACTCGTGCACGTAACTCGGGTATGCCTGCTATTTTCTGGCTTGACCCATACCGTCCACACGAAAATGAATTGATCAAAAAAGTTGAAAAATACTTAAAAGATCATGATACGGCTGGACTTGATATCGAGATCATGTCACAAGTTCGTGCAATGCGTTATACGCTTGAGCGTGTAGCACGTGGTTTGGATACGATTTCTGTTACGGGTAACATCTTACGTGATTATCTCACAGACTTGTTCCCAATTATGGAACTGGGTACTTCTGCCAAAATGCTGTCTATTGTTCCGTTAATGGCGGGCGGGGGTATGTATGAAACTGGTGCAGGTGGTTCGGCGCCGAAACATGTACAACAGTTGGTTGAAGAAAACCATTTGCGTTGGGATTCTTTGGGTGAGTTTCTTGCCCTTGCTGTTTCTCTTGAAGAGTTAGGCATTAAGGAAAATAACGAACGTGCGAAGTTACTTGCTCAAACTTTAGATCAGGCAACGGGTAAATTACTGGACAATGATAAGTCTCCATCACGTCGTACTGGCGAGATTGATAACCGTGGTAGCCATTTCTATTTGGCATTGTATTGGGCACAAGCACTTGCTGCTCAAGATGAAGATGCTGAGTTAAAAGCCAAGTTTGCACCACTTGCGAAAGCTTTGGCTGACAATGAAGATAAAATCGTTGCAGAGCTAGCAGCAGTTCAGGGTAAACCTGCTGATATCGGTGGTTACTATGCGGTTGATCCAGCGAAAGTGGAAGCAGTAATGCGTCCAAGTTCTACATTGAATGCTGCGTTAGAAACCATTTAAGTCAAAATAATATGGGTTATTTTACCCATATTGTGAAAAAACCGATGCAAAAGCATCGGTTTTTTTGTGAACTAAGTTTTTAAAATTTGACTGTTGCTTGATCAAAAGTTAAATTTTCATAAAAACATAGATTTAGAATGAATTCTTAGAGAATATATGAATAAGAAAAGTTTAAGTACAGGAATTATTGTTACAGCAATTTGGGTTACGATCATTGTACTCATTTATTTTTTTACTGGATTAGGGCATCCAAAGTCTTTGAATGAATTAGGAGACTTTTTAGCTGGGGTTTTCGCACCTATTGCATTTTTTTGGTTGATTTTAGGGTATATGCAGCAAGGTAAGCAGTTAGATCAGAATACTAAAGCATTAGAACAACAAGAAAGAGCATTGCAACTTCAAATTGGTGAAATGCGAGAAGGCATAAAGCAGCAAGTCGAATTTATAAATCTTCAAAAACAGCAATTAGATGAACAGCATAAGATGCTTGAACCTAGATTTATTATTTCTCAATCTAAAGTAAATTCTCCTGTATATGGTAGCAGTAGTGACCCCAAGATAGACATTAAAGATAATATTGTATTTATCGTAATCAAATATACCTTAGAAAATCTTGGAGGTGATGCTTTTAATCTGAAATTAATCCATCCACAAAGCAAAGAAATATTTAACAAAATTAATAGATTAAAATCATCCACATCGCAGGAAGTTAGTCTAGAGCTTACACAATTTCATTTGGACCAATTAAATAAAGAAAAAGAATTGGAAGATTCATTAGATTTCTTTTATGAATGTAAAAATGGACGTTCAGTTAAATATGAATTAATTATGCATGTGTATCAAACAAATTACCCATTCTACGAATCAAATTTCTTTCTGAAGAAGATCTATTAATAATAAAAAAAGCCCACTTTCGTGAGCTTTTATTCATACCTAAACCTCAACGACCATTACGATTACGACCACGCGGCGCTTTAGTATTTGGGCGAGTCGTACCATTGGTCTTGCGACGCGGCTTCTCATTTTCATCCATTTGCCAGATACGTTTAGTTCCTGACTTTTTCTTATTCGGATCTTTTTTATCTGCATCTTTATGCTTATGATGCATCGGTTTACCACCTGTGCCGCCGGGTTTTTTCACATAAGAGCGTGAACGATAGGGTTTATCTTCTGGCACATCCTTAAAGTCAGGATAAAGTAGTGGTTCAATCTCAGTTTGTTCGCCCGGTTGCAAACCTAGTCGAACCAGATCAATCGAGCCAATTTTGGTACGAATCAAGCGTAAAGTAGGGAAACCAACAGTAGCCGTCATACGACGTACCTGACGGTTGCGTCCTTCACAAATTGAAATTTCAACCCAAGAGGTAGGAATATTGGCACGAAAGCGTACAGGCGGGGTACGTTCCCAAAGCCAATCTGGCTCTGACACTTTAATCGCAGTGGCAGGTAAAGTGAGACCATCAGCCAGCTCTACACCTTTACGTAATTGTTGCAACGCTTCTTCAGTGATATCTCCATCCACCTGAACCAGATAAGTTTTATATTTTTTATTACTTGGATGAGTAATGAACTGATTTAAACCGCCATGATCAGTTAAAAACATTAAACCTTCAGAGTCTAGATCTAAACGTCCTGCAATACGTAATTCAGGATCATGAATAAAACTTGAAACAGTTAAATGCGCGCTATCTTCCCGAAACTGGGATAAGACATCATAAGGCTTGTTAAAAACAACAATTTTCATATCAATAAACTACTTTGGTTATTGGTCATCACCGTTAATAAAAGGTTTTTATTTAATGGAGAAATGTAGTTATTCAACCTTAAAATCTCAAAAAAACCTGTTTTGGATTAGACTATTAGCGATTAAAAAATAAACTTTAACGTATGTCCTCAGGGGCACACGTGATTCGCCAGTTTAAAAAGGGAGAACCTAGACAATGGGTTATCAAAAGATCGTGGTTCCAGCGGATGGTGACAAAATCACAGTCAATGCAGACTTATCACTTAATGTTCCAAACCATCCAATCATTCCTTTCATTGAGGGTGACGGTATTGGTGTGGATATTACACCAGCTATGAGAGCAGTGGTAGATGCTGCTGTGCTAAAAGCGTATGGTGGCAAGCGTTCAATCGAATGGATGGAAGTATACTGCGGCGAGAAAGCAAATACTATTTATGGCACGTATATGCCCGAAGAAACTTTTGAGGCATTACGTGAATATGTCGTTTCTATTAAAGGGCCACTCACGACGCCAGTGGGTGGGGGTATTCGTTCACTGAATGTTGCTTTGCGTCAGGAATTGGATTTGTATGTGTGTATTCGACCTGTTCGCTGGTTTAAAGGGGTTCCGAGTCCCGTTCAACATCCCGAACAGACCAATATGGTGATCTTCCGTGAAAATTCAGAAGATATCTATGCAGGGATTGAATGGAAAGCAGATTCGCCTGAAGCCAAAAAAATAATTAAGTTTCTTGAAGAAGAAATGGGCGTGACCAAAATTCGTTTCCCTGAAAGTTGCGGTATTGGGGTCAAACCTGTATCTAAAGAAGGTACACAGCGTCTCGTGCGCAAAGCGATTCAGTTTGCGATTGATCATGATAAGCCAAATGTGACTTTGGTACACAAAGGCAACATCATGAAATATACCGAAGGTGCATTTAAAGAATGGGGCTATGAACTGGCCATTGAGCGCTTTGGTGGTGAACTCATTGATGGTGGACCTTGGGTAAAAATTAAGAATCCTAAAACTGGCAAAGACATTATTATTAAAGACGTAATAGCCGATGCTTTTCTGCAACAAATTTTGTTGCGTCCTAGCGATTATTCTGTGATTGCAACTTTAAATCTAAATGGCGACTATATTTCCGATGCCTTAGCTGCTGAAGTGGGTGGGATTGGAATTGCGCCAGGTGCAAATATTGGCGGAGCTGTTGCGGTTTATGAAGCAACGCATGGCACAGCGCCGAAATATGCAGGTCAGGATAAAGTCAATCCGGGTTCGATTATTCTTTCGGCTGAAATGATGTTACGTGATATGGGTTGGACAGAAGCTGCGGATTTAATTATCAAAGGGATTTCTGCTGCAATTGCTGCAAAAACCGTAACCTACGATTTTGAACGACTCATGCAAGGCGCAACACTATTGCGTTGTTCTGAATTTGCACAAGCGATTATTCAGCATATGGATGATGAATAGTTTGAAATGAGCCTCTCATCCTAGAGAGGTTAATTTTTTGGACTTCATCATGTGTTGAAATAGTAGACTTCTTTCATCATTGTTTAACCCCCCCTTTATTTTTCTCCCATAGAGCAAATTAAAAGGGAAGAATGAAAGAAGTTGAGTATTGGATGCTAAATAAATCAGTCATGTTATATTTTAACAAATTCATTTAAATAAAATACTTAGAAGTAAAAACTATAAACATAGGCGTTACTGTCTAACCAATTAAATCATGAGGGGCTAGTTTCGTAACAGCTATCTATGCTCCAATATTACCAACGATTTTTGTCAACTTTCAGGTGTCTGTATGAACTGGCCCTTGCTGATCAATATTATTATTTTTATTGGATTAATTATTTTACAGACGCGGACGCATAAAACTCACTGGAGTTTGTCAAAAAAAGTCCTCGCAGGTTTGTTGCTGGGTGTGTTGTTTGGATTGGGTCTACAACTGGTGTACGGTGAGTCGAGTCCAGTGATTAGCGCATCTATGCAATGGTTTAATATCGTGGGTAATGGCTATGTCAAACTGTTGCAAATGGTAGTGATGCCCTTGGTTTTTATCTCGATTTTAGGGGCTGTGGCTAAACTGCATAATGCCAGTTCTTTGGGCAAAATTAGTTTTTATACCATTGGGATTTTGTTGTTTACTACGGCAATAGCCGCTTTTGTCGGTGTCGGCGTAACCCATTTATTTGGCTTAACAGCTGATGGTTTGGTGCAAGGCACACAGGAAACAGCCCGATTATCAGCACTGCATAGTGATTATATCGCTAAAGTCACGGATTTAAATGTACCGCAGTTATTGTTGTCATTTATTCCTACCAATCCCTTTGCAGATTTAACGGGTGCAAATCCGACATCCATTATTAGTGTAGTGATCTTTGCTGCTTTCTTAGGGGTGGCCGCATTAAAGCTGCTAAAAGATGAGCCAGAAAAGGGACAACATGTATTACGCGGAATCGAATCTTTACAAGGTTGGATCATGAAGCTTGTGCGTTTGGTCATGACTTTAACCCCTTATGGTGTATTTGCGCTCATGACCAAAGTCGTTGCAGGCTCAAATATGGCGGATATTTTAAAGCTGGGTGGATTTTTGATTGCGTCTTATCTGGGTCTAGCGATTATGTTTGCAGTACACGGCATTTTATTATCGCTATCAGGGATTAATCCATTACGCTTCTTTAAAAAAGTCTGGCCAGTTTTAACCTTTGCATTTACTAGTCGTTCCAGTGCGGCAAGTATTCCTTTAAATATTGAAGCACAAACGCAGCGTTTAGGTGTACCTGAGTCAATTGCCAGTTTTTCAGCATCTTTTGGTGCGACCATAGGTCAAAATGGTTGTGCAGGTTTGTATCCTGCGATGCTGGCAACGATGGTTGCGCCAACTTTAGGAATCAATACTTTTGATCCTTTATGGATTGCAACGCTGATTTTGGTTGTCACTTTAAGTTCGATTGGTGTCGCAGGTGTGGGTGGCGGTGCAACGTTCGCGGCATTGATTGTATTGCCTGCCATGGGTTTGCCCGTGACTTTGGTTGCACTTTTGATCTCGATTGAACCGTTAATTGATATGGGACGTACCGCATTAAATGTGAATGGTTCAATGACCGCAGGTACCATCACCAGTCAATTGATGCATCAAACCAATAAAGATATTTTAAACAGTGACGATGATTCTGAGCTGAGTCATGGTTAAACTCAAAATTTAAAACAAGGAAAAATCTAGAATGAAAATGTATCAGGTCGATGCTTTTACCCAGCAATTATTCAAAGGAAATCCTGCTGCGGTTTTGGTGGTAGAAGCTTGGCCTGATCAAGCACTGATGCAATCGATTGCTTTTGAAAATAATCTATCTGAAACGGCGTTTGTCAAAAAACTTGATGATGAAAACTATGCGATTCGTTGGTTTTCACCGTCGGATGAAGTAGCTTTTTGTGGTCATGCAACCCTTGCAAGTGCATTTGTACTATTTAGAAATTACACACAGGCAACAACGCTACAATTCCATGTTAAAGATCTAGGCATTTTTATCGTGACTCAAGCGGAAGATGGCAAAATCTTAATGAATTTTCCAATTCGCCGTGCTGAAAAGTTGAGTGAGTATCCTGCTATTTTAGATGAAGCATTGTCAAAACCATTTAAAGCGGTATATGCCAATCCGCAAGCTTATATTGTGCAGTACGAAAGCGTACAGGATGTCTTGGATGAACAACCTGATTTAGTCAAGCTCAAGACATTGGGTAAAATGCGTACTGCAATTACAAGTTCAACACTGGATGTTGCGATCACCGCATCGGATAGTATCGAATATGACTGTGTATCACGTTATTTTGCACCTGCGATCGGTATCGATGAAGATCCAGTCACAGGTTCAATTCATACCGCAATTGTCCCTTTGTGGGCAGATCAATTGAATAAAACTGAGCTGATTGCTTATCAAGCTTCAAAACGAGGTGGTGTGTTATATAGTCGTCTTTTAGAAAATGATCGAATTGAAATTGCAGGATATGCGGTGTTATATATGCAAAGTGAGATCGAAGTTCATGCATTATAAAAATACATTCTTTTTTCAAGTGGAATAAATTGCTGCCACGCGTTAAGCTTATTTTCATGTCGTCAAATCATAATAGCGATATATTTCCACTTTAATACAATAGCTATAGACGCAAGTATTTATGAAAGTTTTCCCGTCCTCTGAGTACACACAGATCATTCGTTACACAGCGTACTGGGTGGTTGCTTCTGTGATGATTGGGTTAATTTCAGGCTTGTCATCCAGTCTCATTTTTGTCTGCTTTGACCTTGCCAATCAAACTCGAATCAGTTATCCGTGGTTGGTTTATTTCTTGCCGTTTATTGGCTTATTGATTGGATATTTGTTTTATTATTATGGCACGCCGATTGAGAAGGGAACGCATTTGCTGATTGATGAAATTCATCACCCTCGGGCTTTTATTCCCAAACGAATGACACCTCTGGTTTTTTTTACAGCAATCTTGACGCAAATTTTTGGCGGTTCTGCTGGACGCGAAGCACCTGCGGTACAACTATCGGGTGCATTGACCGATCATATTACCCAAGCGTTTAGAGTGCCAGGAGATAACCGAAAAATATTTCTGATTGCCAGTATTGGTTCAGGTTTTGCCGCTATTTTTGGACTGCCATTGGCTGGGGCAATTTATGGTTTAGAAATTACTGCATTGGGTAAACTCCGTTATTCTGCGGTGTTTCCTTGTTTTGTTTCTGCACTGGTTGCCTCGCAGATTCCTGAGTTATTTCATATTAGTCATCCTCATCAGTATTATGTTGTTTCAAGTTTTCCAGATTTCAATTTCACCACCATCTCAAGTCTGATTGTCGCGGGATTATTATTTGGATTTGTGGCTCGCATTTTTATTGCTTCTATTTTATTCGTCAGTAAACAACTCAATCATTACGTGCGCTTTATGCCATTTAGACCGATGGTGGGCGGTATTTTAATTATGTTGATGACGATTATCGTGGGGCATCAAAAATTTAATGGTCTAGGTGTTGGCAGTATTATCTCCTCGTTTTATATCGATTTACCCGTAACCGATTTTCTCGGAAAAATCATTTTTACCGCAACCACCCTCGGTTCAGGTTTTAAAGGTGGGGAGATTACGCCACTATTTTTTGTTGGTACAACTTTTGGCAACGCCTTAGGTCAGTTTTTACCTCTACCTATTTCATTGCTTGCAGGTTTAGGATTAGTGAGTTTATTTGCTGGTGCAAGTAAAGCACCACTGACGTCTATCGTATTGGCAATTGAGTTGTTTGGAGCAGATATCGCGCAGTACGCTGTCATTACCTGCTTGTTGGCTTATTTGTTTTCTGGAAATTGTGGTCTATATATCCAGCAGAATTTAAAATTACGTGGTGAAGAGGGCTTTGTTGCATAAATAAATTTCATCCCCATACATGTTAGATGAATACAGAATCAAAAAGCCGATACAAAACAACGAACTGGTCTGAGTACAATCAGGCTTTACGTCAACGGGGTGCTTTCACCATTTGGTTTGATCCCCAAATGCAATGGTCTGCAACACCTACTGGAAAAAAAGGACGTCAACCTACCTACACTGATATAGCAATTCAATTTGCCCTGACGATACGAAACCTGTTCCAACTGGCTTTACGCCAAACACAAGGTTTCATTCAAAGCCTTTTTCAAATGGCTCACCTCGACTGGAAT
>NZ_JEZN01000009.1:0-145592 GCF_000581715.1 Acinetobacter sp. 479375
AATGTTGAGAAGTCTGGAACATTCCAGTCGAGGTGAGCCATTTGAAAAAGGCTTTGAATGAAACCTTGTGTTTGGCGTAAAGCCAGTTGGAACAGGTTTCGTATCGTCAGGGCAAATTGAATTGCTATATCAGTGTAGGTAGGTTGACGTCCTTTTTTTCCAGTAGGTGTTGCAGACCATTGCATTTGGGGATCAAACCAAATGGTGAAAGCACCCCGTTGACGTAAAGCCTGATTGTACTCAGACCAGTTCGTTGTTTTGTATCGGCTTTTTGATTCTGTATTCATCTAACATGTATGGGGATGAAATTTATTTATGCAACAAAGCCCCCCAAACATAAGCAACAATCTCACCTGTTTCTCGATGGTAGGCGTAAATAAGCCATTGTTTATTATTTTTATTTCCAACAAAAGTCCAGAATTCATCTACTTCGAGAGATTCATAATGACTTTGTTTAGGCTGAATTTGGTAGGTCGATTCGGTTAAAGTACGTAAAACTTTACCGATACTGATTCGCTCAACTTCAGCGATATCTCGTATACCACTACCTCTGACCATCAACTGTAATATTTTTCGAGTAATGCCTGAATGACATCCTAGATAGCTCAGAGCATGGTCACCAATAAACTGACGTTTACAGTCTTTGCACTGATAGTTTTGTTTCCCATCTACTTTGATGCCATTTTTCTTTATACTGTATTGAAATCAAATGACATCCAAATCAGCATGGATGGTAAAGGTCGATGGGTTGATAATGTGATGGTTGAACGATTATGGCGGAGCGTTAAATATGAAGAGGTGTATCTCAAAGCCTACAGCAATGTTTTGGATGCGAAGAAGCAATTAAACGCATATTTTGAATTTTATAATTTGAAACGACCTCATTCGAGTCTGGACAAAATGACTCCAGATGAGTTTTACTATGACCAGCTACCACAACAAAATAAGGTAGCTTAACTAGAGCAGAGTATCACTTATAAATAAGCTTTTAGTTGTTCAAACATGTGGGACCACCTCTATTTAAAAAAAGGAAAGAAGATGAAAATTAAGTTTTTAACAGTTTCATTGATGCTTATTCTGCCATTTTCTGTTTTTGCAGCAAATACTGTAGTAGAAAAAGCGGTCATTGAATCAAATAATACATATAAGGCGAAGTATAACTTAGAGGATATGACTGAGTTTAATCAGGCTCAAAAGGGCTTTATTGCCAAGCCAACAGGTCAAATTAAAAGTGAGAAAGGCAATGTTATCTGGGATTTTGATGCATTTAGTTTTTTACAAGATCAAGCACCAAATACCGTTAATCCCACTCTATGGCGACAAGCAAAATTAAACAACAATGTTGGGCTATTTAAAGTAACAGATCGAGTTTGGCAAATTCGTGGTTTTGATTTGGCAAATATGACCATCATTCAGGGTGATACTGGCTGGATTATTGTGGATACATTAACCTCTAAAGAAACGGCTGAAGCAGCACTTAAATTTGCTAGACAGCATTTAGGTGAGCAAAAAATTTCAGCCATTATCTTTACCCATAGCCATATCGATCATTTTGGTGGTGCATTAGGCGTTCTTTCTAGCGAAGAAATTAACGCTAGAAAAACTCCAATTATTGCGCCAAAAGGCTTTATGGAAGAAGCGACCAGTGAAAATGTGATGGCAGGTTCAGCCATGATACGTCGTGCGACTTATATGTATGGAACTTTTCTACCTAAAAATGCGGAAGGATTGGTGGATACAGGTTTAGGTAAGGCTGTTGCTGTGGGAAAAATGGGCATCCTTGAGCCTACACAACTGATCACTCAACCAGAACAGAAAATGACGGTTGATGGCTTGGATTTTGTGTTTTATAACGTGCCGGGTTCAGAAGCACCAGCAGAATTAACGTTCTCTATCCCATCATTGAAACTTTATAACGGCGCAGAAATTCTATCTCATACCATGCATAATCTTTATACCCTTCGGGGTGCTAAAGTCCGTGATGCCTTAAAATGGGTGGGCTATCTAGACCAAGCAATGCAGCATGCCAAAGCATCCGATGTATTGATTGCACAGCATCATTGGCCTGTCTGGGGCAATGACAATATTCAAGATTTTATTAAAACCCAGCGAGATGTTTATAAGTTCACGCATGATCAGACGGTGAGATATATGAACTCTGGTTTTAATGGCGCTGAAATTGCCGAAAAAATTAAGCTTCCAGCGGCACTTGATCAAAAACTATATGCTCATGGCTATTATGGAACCCTAAAACATAATGTAAAAGCAGTATACCAATATTATATGGGATGGTTCGATGCCCATCCTTCCAATTTAGATCCATTACCCCCTAAAGCTGTTGCAAAAAAATATATTGAGTTAGCAGGTGGGGAGAACAATGCATTGAAAAATGCGCGGGATGCCTACGCTCAAGCTGACTATAGATGGGCTGCCGAGATTTTAAAACATATTGTGTTGAATAACCCTCAAAACCAACAAGCAAAAGACTTATTGGCGAATACTTATCGTCAATTGGGCTATGCTGCTGAGGCTTCAACTTGGCGTAATTTCTTTTTGGTGGGCGCTCAAGAGCTACAAAATAATGTACCCCTACAAAATACTTCTGATCCGAGTGATTTATTGATTCATACACCAACTGAAAGATTTCTTGAAGCTATGGCGACAAATTTAGATGTGGAAAATTTAAAAAATGAAAACCAGTGTATCAATCTGGTTTTGTCGGATACCAAAGAGCATTTTTCATTATGGGTTGAAAACTCAGTCATGCAGTTTAAGCGTTATGATGAAAGTAAAGATTTGGCATTGGATTGCCCTACATTAACCTTAACCAAGCCCTTATATCTAAAAATGATTACAGGTCAAATAGAAGGGGTAAAAGTCCTGCTTTCTAAAGACAGTAAAGTCAAAGGTAATCCACTGAAAATTGGAAAATTCTTTGCAATGTTTAAACGTCCAGATTCAATTTTCCCGATTGTGACTCGACCAAATGGCTAAGCTCAAATAAGTAAAGTCGAAACTTAAATTAATAGATCCAAAGAAATGGGTGAAATTATCAACTTGGTTCTCCCAATCTTATAACAGGAATACAAGAAATTATTTCTTGTATTCCTCTTTAAAATTAAAAGTAAGCTATATGTATTTTAACTCTATTGATACTTGGCGAATTCAAACATGAGGTGCGACAGTTTGAAAAGTCTTATGATAATCAACAAGCTGAGCAAATTTCTCTAATGGTCACTGAGGCAGGTTGGACATTTGATTTCTAGAGTTATTCGCATTTCTCTATTTTATCAAAATTCAACCTGCTTTGTTTCAGCATACTTTTTGAAACACCACCCAGTGTTTTATTGCCCAATGTATAAAAGTAGGTTTATCGGTACAGCCATTATCCAGATATCGTTAGACTTCATCTCAAAACGCAGCCGTACTTTTGGGTTATGTAGTACATACGCTTGATGAAATTAAAACCAATATTAAAAATTTGGCACAACTTATTCAATAACTCATTATCTAAGTAGAGATAATAAACTCTATATTTATAATAGATTTATCCAGCCTTTAATACTAAATTATTCATATCCAATATAATCCCTCTCTCTTTTAAAGTTTGATGTAACTCATACTCTGTCAAATATTGTGAATGTATAAAACGTAAATCCTCTTGCTGTAAAGTATCCCATTGTTTTGGCTTTAAGTATTCTACTTTTTCTGCTGCTTTTTTGATTTCAGTGCTATTTGATATAGGTCTATCATTAGACAATAAGCTAAAGATAATTGGAATGATCTGTTGGCGTGATGCTGTTGGATAAGTTTGATATGCTGTTTTAATACATTCAATGAGGTGTTGCGGTTCAAATTCTTCTTTAAACATCGTATAAATACGACGTTCATCTTCTGTTGCTAATTGTTTGTATATATCTTCTGTGGTTGTATCAAGAGGCATGGTTTGAATCATCTTCTGTAAATCAAAAACCTTACGATCCATATCAGGTATGATTAAGTCAGAATAACGTGAAATCTTTTCAACATTTCCTGATCGCAATGCTTCGAGCATAGGATGAACAGGTTTTAGCTCTTCCTTATAAATTTGATGTAGCAGTTTACTGGTAATTCGTTCTTTATTTGCGGCAATGGCTCTTAACTGAGCTAGAACAAATAGTTTAACCACAATATCAATAATGCCTTGGCTTAAATCATACCAAACATGCCTAATTTCGTCTGATAAAAATTCATCCCTTTGATTTAATAACTGTTGTTTCCAGAGGTTATCAGTAAATGCCACCCATTCAGGATTTAGTCGATCATCAATATATTCAGGCAATGGTTCCCAAAATATAGCCCCAAAACCAGCTCCACGACGAGCTGAGCGGAAATCAGCTTCAAAAATTTCTCGGGCTTTAGGCGTTCCAATTAACATAATTGGGACTCCAATCGTATTTACCATAGTGACAAAGAAATTTAACATTTCTTGAGAACCACCTGATTTTGAACGACTTAAATGCTGAATTTCATCAATAGCTAATAGCCCTAGAGCATGGGCATTAGCAAGTTGAGACATCTTTGTTAATAATGCCTGAATATTATAACGTTTAAGTCCATATTGTTTTTCATAATTAGTATCAAGGACTTGATCTAATGCTCGAAAGAAATTTAGGCAGATCTCTTTTAAAGAGCCATTATGCGAGCAATCAATTTTTAAATAGACAACTTGTTCAATATTGAAATTACGGTGATAAATAACTTGAGGATAGGCTGATAGAGTTCTGATCAAAGATGTCGTTTTTCCATATCCTGAACAACCTATTAGTACCATACTTTGAGCTGTTGATTTGACACTTTCAAATTTAAACGCATTTAGATCGCCCTTTTGTATGCGTTCATATCCATTTTGCAGATGTTTTTGGAGATCACCTGTGCAGGGATTTCTACCCACATAGCCACCACGAATCATTAAGGAAATTTTTTCTGTTAAAAGTATATGATTATTAAGAGGCTGAAAAAAATCATCACTAAGGCGAGCAATGGAATGTGAGCGTACAACTCGTGGAGCATTGAGATCCTGAAAAGAAGGAACTGTCCCAGATTTTAAATTGCGAGTTTGGGTAAATGCCTCTAGCAAAGGGGGTAAGGCTTCAATAAATGGATTGCCTTTATAAGCTGGTACTCCTGTATCTTGATAAACCGCTTGAACCTTTAAAGGATGCATGAAATTTACTCCTCATCATCACTGAATAATCCAGGAGAGAATGGGAGACTATAGTCATCATCTTCTACTGATTTATTGAACTTTATAATATCAGCCATTTGTGGGTTTTCTTGCAAAGGTGTCAGGTTTGCTTTTTGTCTCTGTTCCTTTTTGTTTGCCCGAATTTGGCTAACTCTTTCACGATTTGATTGAGTCGATTGGGGTGTTTGCTTTTTGGCATTGTCAATGATTGCTTGGACTGATCTTTTAAACGCAATACTGTGAGGAGTCTCAGCATGTTTAGCATTTGCTTGGGCATGTTTCTCAAGATACTGCTTGTCCCAAACTTCCCAAAAACTCATATTTGTATAAGCACGGCTTCGGATAGCTAAGGAACAAGTCCAATAGGTTTGACTAGCAGAATTTGGGAAAAGATAGATTTTATTTGTGTCCTTTGGATCATATGCTGCTTTCAGGTTTTGAGGGCGTTGTATTTCCTCGCTGCGGTGCAACCAGCCTTCTCGTAAGACCTCACCACTATTGTAATACAATCCCCACGCATTAATTCCAAGAGGTGAGATTGAAACTTTAGTACGTGGCAATAAAGAAATTCGGAACTGTTCTGAATCAACTGTGCGGAGTTTACCCATACGATTCTCGATTCCCCAATTCCAAAGATATATAGGAATGGAAGGGATATCTTCAGGGAGGTCTTCATCTCGATCATACTTATCTAAAACATGATGATTGTTACGGAATAAAATGGCCCGAATAATAATTTGAGTAAACTCTTTCAAGGTGAGGGCTGCTTCAAGCCTATAATCAGATTCGCCATGTTTTTTAATACGATGACCTTTTACAATACCAGGAGCATAGGGTTTAAATTCTGCTTGAATAGTACGAAAGCAGCTTTCAACAACTGCTTTGGCATCTCCTCTTCGTGGTGGGGCTGTTTCCAAATGAACATTATAGCCATTGGTTAAAGTTTCAGCTTGTTCACTTAACATTTCTGCCCGATCAGCAAGGATCGCACTTGGTAAGCCAACCGTTGGCCAATCCTCTTCTGAGATTTCGATTTCAAACTCTTTGCAAAGAGCAACTTTGCTTCTACACGCAACGGAAACAGTTTGCATAGCGATAGCATATGAAGGGTTATCAACACCGACATAAAAGCCTGTAATCATACGGCTGAAAACATCACTTATACTATAAAAGGTCGGTCTACCGATAATTTTTGTCCGATCATCGTCTGCGACTAAATAGATGTCAGCAATCGTAGCATCAATTTCATAACGGCTACCTGGTCCAAGTACGCTTGAGGTCGCTGTTGCAGATAATGGACGTTTATCTTTTTTGAAATCAGTAGAATTTGTCTGAGCTTCAACAATTTGAGGTTTTGTATATTCCCGATGATAAAAATAGCGGAACTGTCTTAAAGTGGGATAATTGCGACTATCTTCATTTGGATAGTACTGTTCATATAGGCTTTGAAACTTCTGATAAGCTTCAGTTGTTTTGAGTGGATTATTTATGAGGAGATGCTTTGAGATTGTAATTCGAAATAACCTTTCTATATCAAGGGTGATTTGACAGCCTTCCCCATCACCAAACTGACGTTTACGTCCATTTTTCTTGGTATTAGTTTCTGTACGAGTTTTACCAGGAGCACCACTGTTTTTATAGTCTGGTAATAATGCGTTAGGAATTTGCCCTCTTTGCCAATATTTTCGAAGATATTTATAAATTGTGGGCTTAGACACAACGCCAGATGATTCAATTTGGTGAATCAAAGCTGCTCGGAATGATGGTTCATAATGACTTGGTTCTAAGATAATTTTTCTTATGACATTGAAAGCCTTATCTCTTTTGGCAAAGGCGATAGAGTTTACGGTTGGTTCTTCTAAAATCAAATTAGCAAAAGGGTCTCTAGCTCGTGTTAAGCGTTCATTATCCAGATATTCATAGAGTGATTCTTCTCTCACTACTTCAGGTAAGGCATTCTTATTATCAATCTGAATCCAGAATATATCTCCGAAGTTAATGGAAAGAATACGGTAAAGTTGACCATCAAATTTGAGAACCTCATTAATTTGCCACATTGAGGAATCCTTCTACAAGTTGATGTTGATAGAATATGATATCTTTTACTCTCAATTCTTTGAATTTCTGAGTAATATCAAATTTAATCAGGCGATGGGCCATAAGCTGTTTTAAGTCAGCCAGAGATTGGCCAAGATCTTGTTGATATTCCCGATCAATAAACTTACAGATATCAGATAATTTCATTTGTAGATGTTGTTGGCAGGCAAACTCAAAATTATTCAAGGCATTCAGTAGTTGACTAAAATCTTGTGTATCTTCCTGAGATGAATAGAGCCATTTAATATTATCAAGTACGGTTGGATTGAGTTCCTTTTCGGTAATAATGTACCAAGGGATGTCTTTGCTGACCCAATACCGTCTTTCAATTTCTAATTTTTCAATAGTTCGAGGATCACTGAGTTCTGATAAAGGTTTGACCTGAATAACAAATTGCTTATGGGATGAACTATCTACTAAAAAGTCCGAAGTCATCACCTGATTTATGCCACGAATATTAGGATGTTTAATACCATTAGTAGAAGCGATCTCAATGGTCTCATCTCGTAGCAGGGGATATTGTTCTCGTATATCTTGAACATGATCCATCCAGTCTAAAGTCAGAAACACGCCAAGCTCTAGGTTAGATAGTAGATGATGGGTACGTCTGGTTTTAAACGAGTAAATACGATGGGATAGACCTTGGGATGGAACTTCATGAATTCGTAACCAAGGCTTATAGTCAGCTCCTGAACCTTGTCCACGTCCTTCTTTGATTCGTTTAGCGATCTGTATATCAGTTAAGCCATTCAGAGATTTAGCCATTAAAAAGCCCAGTATACTTTTTAATCAGTATATCTGGGCTTTTTATAGTTAACAACTATTTTGTTTAGTTAATAACTTTAATGTCATGGTTAACGACTATTTTGTATAGTTAACAACTATTTTGTCTGACTATATAAATATTTGATTTTTATGTATATTATTCAACAGTGACTGATTTTGCTAAATTTCGAGGTTGATCAACATCCGTACCCCTTAGAACTGCGACATGATAAGAAAGCAACTGCACCGGAATACTGTAAATGATCGGGGCGAGCCAAGCATTAACCTTTGGAACATAGACCACGTGCTGACGATCTTTTTCCACAATGCCACTGTTTTCATCTGCAAAGACAAACAGTTCACCGCCACGAGCTTGAACTTCTTCCATATTGGATTTGAGTTTATCCAGCATGTCATCGTTTGGCGCTAAAATTACCACAGGCATTTCATTATCAACCAAAGCCAGTGGACCATGTTTCAGTTCACCCGCAGCATAACCTTCGGCATGGATATAAGAAATTTCCTTGAGCTTTAGTGCCCCTTCCAGTGCAATCGGATAATGTGTCCCGCGACCCAAGAACAAACAATGCTGTTTTTCAACAAAAAGTTCTGAAAGACGTAAAATCTGAGCATCTTGTTGCAAGGTATTCAGCATGACCTTTGGACAATGCCAAAGTTGAGCAGCAATTTCAGCAATCTGTTCACTAGAAATTTGTTGTTTGACTTGACCTACTTTTAAGATCAAGAGCATTAAAGCGGCAAGTTGGGTGGTAAATGCTTTGGTTGAAGCCACACCAATTTCAGGGCCAGCCAATGTCAATAAGTGATGATCTGTTTCACGTACCATTGACGATGTTGCAACATTACAAATACTTAAAGTCACAATATCTAAGGCATTGGCTTTGGCACGTTTCTGGGTTTCACGCAGGGCTGCCAAGGTATCCGCGGTTTCTCCTGACTGAGAAATACATACATATAAAGTATTGGCGACAATCACAGGCGAGCGATAACGGAATTCACTGGCAATCTCGATTTGACAAGGAACGCCAATCAACTGTTCAAACCAGTATTTGGCAATCATGCCTGAGTGATAACTGGTTCCACAGGCAATAATCTGCACACTTTGGATTTTAGAAAAATCCAGCTCTGCATTTTTCAGGAAGTCTTCACGCAGTGCATTACTATTTAATGCCTGAGAAATGGTTTGCTGAATCGCATCTGGCTGCTCATAGATTTCTTTGAGCATATAGTGTTTATATTCACCTTTAGACGCATTACTCACCGCGGCATCCAATTCTTTAATCGGACGCTCAATACGTTCACCCTGTGCATAAATATCAATGCTGTCACGGGTCAGACGAGCAATATCACCTTCTTCCAGATAGACAAAACGATTGGTGACTGGCAAAAGTGCCAATTGGTCTGAGCTGATAAAATTTTCACCAATCCCGACACCAATCACCAGTGGAGAACCTTCACGTACAGTAATCAGTTCATCAGGATGTTGGGTATGTACAATTCCAAGCGCATAGGCGCCTTTAAGTTTTGGCACCACTTGACGTACTGCATCGAGCAGGCTGTCACTATGTTTTAGCGCATCATTAACTAGATGGGCAACCACTTCAGTATCAGTTTGTGAACTAAAGATATAGCCTTCTGCCTGAAGCTGATCTTTCAATTCCTGATAATTTTCAATAATGCCATTATGAACGACAGCAACCTCACCCGATACGTGGGGATGAGCATTGTTTTCAGTCGGTTTGCCATGTGTGGCCCAACGGGTATGGGCAATCCCCAAAGAACCCGTCAAATGATGTTCATTCACCGCTTCAGCGAGATTGGCAACTTTACCCACCCGACGCTCGCGTAAAATCTGCTGGTTATTCACCAAGGCAACGCCCGCAGAGTCATAACCACGGTATTCAAGGCGTTTTAGACCTTCAATTAAAATATCGGTAATACTACGTTCAGCAACGCCGCCGACAATACCACACATAGGTTAATCCTCTTATTTCTTCAACTTTTGGGGACGTTGATAGTTTGATTTTTCAATTTGTTCGGCACGTTCAAAAGCCAATGTATTGTCTGCGACATTACGGGTAATCACAGAGCCTGCACCAATCGTAGCACCGTTGCCAATTTTCACAGGGGCGACCAGTGAGCTATTTGAGCCAATAAAGGCAGCATCACCGATCACGGTTTTATGTTTATACACGCCATCATAATTACAGGTAATAGTGCCTGCACCAATATTGGAACCTTCACCTACTTCGGCGTCACCCAGATAAGTAAAGTGATTGGCTTTGGAACCTAGCCCAATACGGGTATTTTTGACTTCCACGAAGTTACCAATATGCACTTCGTTGGCCAACACTGCACCCGGACGTAAACGCGCGAAAGGACCAATTTGGGTATTTTCACCCACAATCGCATTTTCAAAGACACTATACGGCTGAACTTTGGTACCTGCGGCGATTGTGGTGTTTTTGAGAATACATCCTGCACCAATTTCAACACCGTTACCGAGTTCACATTGACCTTCGATGATCACATTGATATCAATACGAACATCTTGACCGACTTTGACTGAGCCACGTAAATCAAAGCGCGCAGGGTCAGCAAAAGTGACTCCCTGTTGCATCAGCTCAGTCGCTTGTTGCTGTTGAAACTCACGTTCCAGTGCTGCGAGTTGCAGGCGATCGTTTACGCCCTCAACTTCATAGGCAAATTGGGGTTGAATGGATGCAATTTCAAGACCATCTGCCACCGCCATTGCCACAATATCGGTTAGATAATATTCGCCTTGCGCATTCTGATTGGATAGCTTTGGTAACCAGTCATGTAGTTTTTGATTGCTGACACAGTAAATGCCTGTATTAATTTCCTGAATCTGGCGCTGTTCTTCGCTGGCATCTTTATGTTCTACAATCGCCTGAATCAGATTGTTTTTGCGTACAATACGGCCATAACCTGTTGGATTATCGACATTTAAAGTGATCATGCCAATGTCGGAAGGTATAGACACTTCAAGCAATTGTTGCAATGTTTGCTCACGGACTAAAGGCACATCACCATATAAAATCAGGGATATACCGTCTTTTGGCAAAACAGATAAGGTCATTTGTACGGCATGACCTGTACCCAATTGTTCGGCTTGTTCCACCCATTGAATCTGTTCTTGGGCAAATTGTTGTTGAACTTGATCACCGCCGTGACCATAAATTGTAATAATATTACTGGCATTGAGTTTTTTTGCAGTATTGATGACATGACCCAATAAAGGTTGTCCAGCAAGGGGTTGTAATACTTTTGGAAGTTGGGAGCGCATCCGCGTTCCTTTACCTGCTGCAAGAATAATAACGGTCGTTGACATGAATAACCTACTTAACGGCTTAGACCAAACAATAAATAAATGACGATACAGAGCGCAGCCCAAAGCCCTGCGATAATATCGTCCAACATGATACCAAAACCACCCTCTACGCGTCGATCAATCACGCGAATCGGCCACGGTTTCCAGACATCAAACAGGCGAAACAACAAGAAGCTGATGAGTGCCCATTGTATATTCATTAGATTAAAAAAGATTAAAGGCAGAACAGTAATGGATTGACCTGAAAATTCGTCCCAAACGATGCGCCCATCATCATGTACCCCCATCAAATCTGCGGTTTTTCCACAAATATAAATCCCAACCAGACTCATGAGAATGATCACAAAAACAGACGGATAAAACCCGAGCCATATCCAAATCGGAATAAATAACAAAGCAAACGCAGAACCAAAGGTTCCTGGCGCTTTAGGCAGAAGCCCTGAACCAAAGCCAACACCACAAAAGGTAATCAGTCGATCTGACCAACGCATCGTTTGAAAAGGAATGGAGGGTTTAGGCAAAGTGTTGATATCCATGAAATTGAACAGGATGATTTTGACCATCGTGTTCAAATATTAAGTCTGTGGTCTGTGTAATCAGGCCAATCATTGTAATCTTGACATTTAATTGTTGTTGCAAAAGTTTTTCGTAGTTTTGCGGACTTATTGTAAAACAAAGTTCATAGTCATCACCACCCGCCAGTGCATATTGCCATTTTTGTTGATTTGGCAGTGCTTGAACGGCCGGGTCAAGTGGCAATTGATCCAAAAAGATTTTAGCGCCGACATTGGACGCTTTGAGAATGTGATCTAAATCCTGTGCCAAGCCATCTGAAACATCGATCATGCTAGAGGCTAATCCCTTAAGGGTTTGACCGAGTTCACAACGTGGGGTTGGATAGTCTAATCTGGATTGTAACGCTCCACCTAAATGTTGCAAACCGTAGGCTGCATCGCCCACCTGCCCACTCACCACAATATAATCGCCTGCCCGAGCGCCTGAGCGACAAATCGCCTGACCTGATTCAATATAACCGAGTGCTGTGACGGTAATGGTGAGGTGTGCACTTTGCGTGGTATCACCACCAATCAGTGCGACACCAAATCGATCGCAACAATCGAAAAGTCCCTGACTAAAGCCTTGTAGCCAGTCATGGTCGATGTTGGGTAGACTCAATGCTAATAAAATACTATGAGGTTTTGCCCCCATAGCCGCTATGTCAGACAAATTCACCGCCACACTTTTCCAGCCAACGGCATGGGCAGAGGTTTCAAGTGGAAAATGTCGACCTGCAACCAGTGTGTCGGTACAAATCACCAATTGTTGATTGGTAGGAGGGGTCAAAATAGCTGAGTCATCACCGATGCCAATATCGTCCTGTTGCGTAAAGGGACGAGTAAAGTATTGCTCGATAATCGAAAACTCAGCCATGACTTAATAGTAGCTTATTGAGCTTGCTGTTTTTCAGCTTCACGCAGTGTGGAAGCTAAACGATCCAATACACCATTGATGTACTTATGGCTGTCTGCACCACCAAAATGTTTGGCAAGTTCGATGGCTTCATCCAGCACCACGCGGTAAGGAATTTCCAGATGATCGCGCAGTTCATATGCACCTAAACGCAAAGTTGCCAACTCGACACCATCCAGTGCTTTAAGCTCGCGATCCAGTACAGGAATCAGCAAAGTATCCAGATTGTCACGATCTGCAATGACTTGAGTCAACAGCTCATGGTAATAACCAAGATCAACCTTATGCATGGCATTTTCGGCACGAGTACGCGCTTCAATTTCATGTACAGGATTGTGGCTCATTTGCCATTCATAAATACCTTGTACCGCAAAACGACGTGCTTTACGTTTTGCCGCATATACGGCTTGAAGTGTTTGAGACATGCCTTAGATTGCCTTTAACAAATTAACCATTTCAATTGCAGTCAATGCAGCTTCTGAGCCTTTATTGCCTGCTTTTGTACCAGAGCGTTCAATCGCCTGTTCAATGCTATCAGTGGTTAGTACGCCATTGATGACAGGAAGTGTGCTTTCAAGTGCAACCACGCCCAAGCCTTTGGCACATTCACCAGCGACAAAGTCAAAATGTGGTGTGCTGCCACGAATCACTGCGCCTAGTGCAATGATGGCATCAAATTTGTCAGATGCTGCCAGTTTTTTTGCAACAATCGGAAGTTCCCATGCACCTGGTGCATAAGCCACAGTAATATTGTCTTCACTCACACCATGACGTTTTAAGGTGTCAATTGCACCTTCAAGCAAATGCTCAACCACAAAGCTGTTAAAACGACCCACTAAAATCGCGTAACGACCTTCGCTCGCGAGATGTAATAAACCTTCAATTCGGCGAATTGCCATAATAACCTCGATTAATTTTCTATCGTTTGATCAGCAGAAATATATTCTACCACTTCTAAATTAAAGCCTGACAGTGCATTAAAGCGTAAAGGTGAGCTAAGGAGCTTCATTTTCTCTACTCCCAAATCACGTAAAATCTGCGCGCCAACGCCAATAGTTTGATATTGGTGGGATAGTGCTGCATTGGATTTTACGGGTTTTGGCTTATTCATGCTCTCAAGCGCTGGGCCTAAATCCTGTAAATGATCCTGTCCAATCCAGACCAAAACTCCACGTTCAGCCGCAGCGATGGTGCTGAGTGCACGATCTAAATTCCATGCAGGTTCGCCATCTTGCTTATTCAGTTTAAGTAAATCACGGACGGGATTAAAACCATGGACACGAACCGTGGTCACGCCATCTTTAGGTTCACCTTTGACCAAGGCCAAATGAATATCGGGATTGCCAATTTCACGGTAACGATACAGTTCAAATGAACCATATTCGGTTTCAATGGTTTGTTGACCCAAACGTTCAACCGTTTGTTCATTGGTCATGCGGTAGTGAATGAGGTCGGCAATGGTTCCAATCTTTAAACCATGTTTTTCAGCAAACACCTCTAAATCTGGACGACGTGCCATCGTGCCATCTTCATTAATAATTTCACAAATCACAGACGCAGGTTCCAACCCCGCAAGACGAGTCAAGTCGCAGCCCGCTTCCGTATGACCTGCGCGGTGAAGAACTCCACCTGGTTGAGCCATAAGCGGAAAAATATGACCGGGTTGAACAATATCCGCAGGTTTGGCATGCGCAGCAACTGCGGCATGAATGGTATGCGCACGTTCAGCCGCAGAAATCCCCGTGGTAATGCCTTCAGCGGCTTCAATTGACAAGGTAAAATTGGTTGCGTGTTGTGCACCGTTATGATCGACCATCAGCGGTAAATTCAGTTGTTGGCAACGCTCACGACTTAAGGTTAAACACACCAGACCGCGCGCATGGGTAATCATAAAGTTGATATCTTCTGGGCGCACGTGGGTCGCGGCAATGACCAAATCACCTTCATTCTCGCGATCTTCATCATCCATCAAGATGACCATTTTACCCGCACGGATATCCGCGACCAGTTCCTCAACATTACTCAACGGCATGAGCCTTCACCTTTTGATGCTGTCCAAAAGACAGTTACGTTCACAATGTGTTGCATAGTCTACCGTGTTTTGGTCAGAATTGCCTATGCTTCTATCATTTAGTTCTAGGGTTCTCTTTATACACATAAGTGAATTCATTTGAAAAGTATTCTAATTATGAAATAGGCTGGTTTTGCTGATTGTTTAATCAAAGACTTTTCAGATATTCAGATAAAAATATAATTTCAAAGACTTAGCGTTTAAAAATAAAAAACTCCCCAAATTGGGGAGTCTTGCAAAAAAATTGTTCTTAGGCTTCCGATTGTGGGTCTGTCTGATTTTCAATCGATGCTTTGGCTTTTTTACCCATCAAAATTTCTGTACGAATCTGTTGGGCAACTTCTGCGCATTCAGTATTCATGCCATTTTGCATGAAGGCGTGACGGGTCAAAACACTGGATGGATTTGGCATTGCGACTAACTGATAGCATTCACTAATCGCCTTAAGCTGTTCATTATTTAAATGTAAAGCTGACTCTTTGGCATGTAAATGGCTGGTGAGACGTTGCGCTGCCTGTACAGCATCGAGTTGCATGGCAGCCACTGCGGTTGAAGTCGCGGAACGGGTTTGCAAGGCAAAACGCTTGTCTTCACGATAACGCTTATATAGAACATCTGACAATAGCTGGAATACTGAGCCAATCATCAGTAAACATTCAACCGCATGTGCGTCCTGATCTGAAATACTTAAATCTGCACCATTGGCATTAAACTCATGGATGACATTGATACTCGATGGACTGAGTTGATAATGTTTAGCGCACAGTTCAATGCTTTTATTCAGGAAAATCTGGCACAGTTTAAAATAAGGCACAGAAACCGATTGGTTGACACTGTTCAATAATTGTTTAGGGTCATAAAACTGAATATTTAGTGCCAGAGTATGATCGACTTGAGCATCTTGCTCCAATGTTTCACTTACAGCGGTGACTTTTGGTTTGGCTTGTTGTTTAGCTTGTGCAACCAAGGTCACAGTATTTTGTTTTTCAAGCTCAAGGGCTTGGGTGAGTTGTTGAATCTCATGTTTCAGGCGTGATTCGTTATTGATACGTGCCAGATATTCACTGCGGCTTGGGCGGGCAATGGCACGGTAAGCCAGCCACAATAAGCCATGAATCAGAAATGACACCAAGATTGCTAACCATTGGGTTCTTAGAATTTCACCAATACTCGGTTGAATCAGGGTGATTTCAATACTTCCGACTTTCTTTTCATTTTGCAGGGCATCACGCACAAATACTTCGCCCTGACGGGTTTGTGACATACCGCTCGTGGCCAATACCTGTTTGTTTGCATCTAAAATTCGAATCGAGGCAACACTTGGATTGGTTGCATAGCGATTTGCCAGAAGTGCCAGAGAAACCGTGTTGGCTGGTTCCAGTTCGGTCAAACTGTCAGTAACCAGTTGACTGGTTATGAGTTGACCCTGACTGGCACGGTTTTCATTGAGCTGATGCGTCGTTGCAATCACCAGTAAAAAGGTATGCAAAGCAAAACTTACGATTAATAGGCTAGCAAATAGCCCCTGTCTAGGTGCGTTCAACGTAAACTTCCAAGGCAAATAGATTCAAATTCGATTATCATTCTAACAATAGTTGCAGCTCAGACCCGAGTCAATTCATGCGAGAAATCATTCTTATCTCTTTTTTAGGACCTGATCAACCGAATCAGTTTACCCGATTAATGCAGGTTTTATCTGTACATTCATTGCAAATACTGGATGTAGGGCAAGCGGTGATTCATAACCAATTGACCCTCGGCATCGTGGTGGCATCGGATGATGAAACCGCAACCGCACTTGCCATGAAGGAAATCCTGATTTTAGCACATGATATTGGTTTGACTGTGCGCTTTAAACCGATTTCAAGTGCAGAATACGATCAATGGGTGAGTGAAGGTGGACGAACCCGTTACATCGTGACAGCGCTGGCACCAGAATTAACCGCTTCACATCTACAGGCGGTTACCAAAATTGTCTCTAATCAAGGTTTTAATATTGAAACCGTGACGCGCCTGTCAGGGCGTTTAGCGCGAGATCTGGAAGATAACGCGCCACGCCGCGCCTGTGTGCAGTTTGGTTTAAGTGGACAAATGCTGGATGCGCAAGCGATGCGCGCCGCCTGTTTAAGCTTGTCGGGTGAACTCAATATCGATGTTGCAGTTCAAGAAGACAATGCCTATCGTCGTAACCGCCGTCTGGTTTGTTTTGATATGGACTCGACCCTGATTGAACAAGAAGTCATTGATGAGTTGGCACTTGAGGCAGGTGTAGGTGAGCAAGTCGCTGAGATTACCGAACGTGCCATGCAAGGTGAACTTGATTTCCAGCAAAGTTTTCGTGCGCGTGTGGCTTTGCTGAAAGGTCTGGATGCCTTGGTTTTACCAAAAATTGCGGAACGGCTGACCATTACCGAAGGTGCAGAGCGTTTGATTTCAACGCTCAAAGCACTTGGCTATAAAACCGTGATTTTATCGGGTGGTTTTCAATATTTTGCTGAATATTTACAGCAAAAACTGGGTATTGATGAAGTACATGCCAATATTCTGGATGTACAAGATGGCTTTGTAACTGGTGAAGTCAAAGGCGCGATCGTCGATGGAGCACGTAAAGCAGAATTGTTGACCCAACTGGCGGATAAAATGGGCATTTCACTCGAACAAGCCATGGCTGTGGGCGATGGCGCCAATGACTTACCCATGCTGTCGATTGCGGGATTAGGCGTGGCTTTCCGTGCTAAACCGTTGGTACGTCAAAATGCTAATCAAGCCATTTCCAGTGTAGGTTTGGATGGCGTACTGTATTTGCTTGGTATGCATGATAAAGATTTAAATCGTGCTTAATCTGCTTAGATGTTCAAAAAAATGCGGCATTTAAATGCCGCGTTTTTTAATCAATAAATTAACTGGAATCAAGTGCTTTTGCACCGTTTGTCGGCTGTTAAATTTTGAAATAACTCTGTATAAAAATTTTTAAAAAGCATCAAATTTTAGCGATAGTTTTTTGTAATGACACGCGAGCGATGAAAGGATCAGGCACTTCGTAGGTTTTTGAAACATGCAGAATGTAATGACAAAATAATGTTGCGACAATATGTGTCGTATAAGAAAAAATCAGGACTTTTTTTCTTGCAAAAACTCTCCATAATGCATCTAACACGATTAAACAGATATTTTCGTCAACACAGATCTGTGTTGATTTGATTACGGTTTCGGGGATGAACTCAAGGTCTTATGACCCAGAGAATGATCTTAGACGGAGGTTTAGTATGGTAACAGCGAATTTCGCCACACTCTCAGGGTTTGGTTTGATTGCACTTGCACTAGCTATTGTTTTCTTCTCACCTTACCGTCGCTGGCTTGGTTTTATGTTGGCAGGCATGTTTTTTTGGGGACTTTTGGAAGTCGTCCGTTATGGCGTACAAACACTTTTTGAGATGCCTGTCACCTATAGTTATTTAACTGCCTTAAGTCTAGCGATGGTTGCTGTTACCTTGGTGTTGTTAAGAGAAGACCGTTTGGCGCAAAAAGCATTGGCAAATCGTCAATACATTGAACATACACCAGTGTATGAGGATGATCAGCAACAATGCTCTAGTCGCTAACATCGGCTGATAGGTGAAATGAAGAAGCGTGGGTTAACCTGCGCTTTTTACGTTTTATTATGTTTTGTAATACAAAGCTTTTATTTTAGGGCTTACATTTATGCTAGGATGATCGCGTTTAGTTCCATAAGAATACGAATAGGCTTGAATTGTCATGAAACTTTCTGCTCTACCTGTTGTAAAGTTACCATTGGTTGATGTCAGCACAGATCCATTGGATTTGCTCGTTGTAGGTTTGGCTTTGCGGATGAAGCAATTGGCACGGACTAGTCCCAAGTTTATTGAAATGACACATGATCGTGCATTTCGGATCCAGATTGGAACGGACTTAGGCTTTGCGCGTCAGATTATTGTCAATCGTGGTCAAATTGAAACAGTGGCAGGCCACCCAGAGCAGGCTGATTTTATTTTGCAATTTGCAGATAGCGAACAAGCAGTAAAAACCTTGATGAAAGGCGATCCGACGGCATTTATGACTGGTATGCAAAACGGTAGTATCAAAATGGAAGGTGATTTTGGTCTATTGGTTTGGTTTAATCAGGCGGCAAAACTGATTCCACCCAAGCTTCCAAAACCAGTTAAAGAAAAGTTAAAGCAAGCACGTTTGTTTATTAAGCAAAAAACAGGCAAGTAAATCGCGCTTGTAGAAAATCCTCATCCCTTAGGGTGAGGATTTTTTTATTCGACTTCCAACTGGAAGGTCACGGGCCCATCATTAACTAAATGCACTTTCATATCTGCGGCAAAAATACCTGTTTGCACATTTGCAAACTGACTTTGCGCGTAGATAACGAGTTGCTCATACAGCTCTTTTGCTTCGCTCGGCGGCATGGCAGGACCAAAATCGGGTCGTAAGCCTTTTTGGGTTTGCGCCATCAGGGTAAACTGGGAAACCAGCAACAGTCCCCCTTGAGCTTGAGATAAATTCCAGCCCATCTTGCCATTTTCATCATCGAAAATGCGATATTTTAAAATTTTATCAATCAGTTTTTGGCCCTTTTGCAAGGTATCTTCGCGGCCTAGTCCTAAAAAAACCAATAGACCTTGTTGAATTTCACCCGTGGTTTGCCCATCGACGACCACCTTAGCCTGTAAAACTCGTTGTATTAATGCACGCATAAACATCATCATTGATTTAAACCGCGGTGATTTTAACAGAAATACTTTTTGCTTAATAAAATTCATGTTCCACTAAAGTGGCAATGCTTTATACAAATCCTTGCGATTTTAACGACCAAAATATGCTTTAATGCAATAAGTTTATCCAAATTACTGACACCTTTATGTCACCAATTATTCACTCATTACTAGATACAGATTTATATAAATTCACCATGTTACAGGTGGTATTACATAAGTTTCCGCAAACCCATAGTGTTTATCATTTTCGCTGTCGAAATTTAGAAGATACGGTGTATCCATTAACGGATATTTTGTCTGAAATGGACGAACAATTAGACCATTTATGCACTTTGAAATTTAAGGACGATGAACTGAAATATTTGCGCAGTTTTCGTTTCATCAAAAGTGACTTTGTGGACTATCTGGAACTGTTTCAGTTAAAACGCCGCTTTATCAAAACAGGCATCGATGAAGAAGGTCGTCTGGACATTTGGGTCGAAGGTCCGATGGTTCAAGCGATGATGTTTGAAATTTTTGTCTTGGCAATCGTCAACGAATTGTATTTTCGCCGTATCCGTACTGATGCTGTTTTGGCTGAGGGTGAGCGCCGTTTACAAGCCAAACTTGCGCTTTTAAAACAATATTCGTCGCAGCAACATCCAAATGATCCACCATTTCTGGTCTCAGACTTTGGTACTCGTCGCCGTTATAGTTTTGAATGGCAAAAACATGTGGTTGAAGAGTTCCATCAAGCCACACCTGATATTTTCCGTGGAACCAGTAATGTTTTGCTCGCCAAAGAGTTGGGAATTACCCCAATTGGCACCATGGCACATGAGTTTTTACAGGCTTTCCAGGCTTTAGATGTGCGGTTGCGTGATTTTCAAAAAGCAGCACTGGAAATGTGGGTACAGGAATATCGTGGTGACTTGGGGATTGCACTCACGGATGTGGTTGGAATGGATGCGTTTCTGCGTGATTTCGATTTGTATTTTGCCAAGCTGTTTGATGGCTTGCGTCATGATAGTGGTGATCCTTATGAATGGGGCGATAAAGCCTATGCGCATTATCGTCATCTCAAAATTGACACCCAGACCAAAATGCTAACTTTTAGTGATGGATTGAATCTGGAAAAGGCATGGCAATTGCATCAATACTTTAAGGATCGTTTTAAAGTCAGTTTCGGGATCGGCACTAATCTCACCAATGATATGGGACAAACACCACTGAATATTGTGCTGAAACTGGTCGAATGTAACGGTCAATCTGTGGCCAAAATCTCAGATAGCCCAGGTAAAACCATGACTGATAATGATACATTTTTGGCTTATTTACGTCAGGTTTTTGAAATTCCTGAAGAAGTTGAATGATTTTTTTAGCTAATTTTCTGCTAAACATTGGTAAAAAATCAGCAAAACCATGAAAATGCTTATGTTAAGATCGAGCTACCTATTAATGCAACGCGATGATTTGCAATGACGGCACCTGAATTTAACTTTGGCCTATTGATTGAGGCGGAAGATTTAGTTCCTTATCTGGGAAATGAACATCTACGCATTGTAGATTTGAGTCGTAGCTCAGTCTATGAACAATTGCATATTCCCCACGCGATTCAACTGAAGCCTAAGCAATTGGTGGCACAGCATGAAGAAGCCACAGGTGTTTTGCCATCGATCGAGCAGCTTCAGCAATTGGTCGAGTATCTTAATCTCTCGCCTGACCACCATGTCGTGGTCTATGACGATGAAGGGGGGGCATGGGCAGGACGTCTGATCTGGAATTTACATTGTCTCGGTTTCACCCGAACCAGTTTATTAAACGGCGGGATTCATGCATGGTTGGGTGCTGGGTTTCCAACCACTTCAGAGATCGAACCGATAGCGCCTGTTGAAAATCTGGTGCAGGTTGATTTGTCCAAAGTGGCTCAATATAAAATTGAATATGATGAGCTAAAACAGCAGGTGGATTCCAATAATATCCAATTATGGGACTGTCGAACCACAGATGAATATACAGGTTTACGTTTGGCGGCGCGACGCGGTGGTCACATTCCTGCCGCACTTCATTTTGAATGGAGCACTGCACTTGATCGGCAAAATCATCTAAAATTGCACCCACTTGAACGTACCCAAGCCCGATTGCAACAACTTGGTTTTCAGTTTGATCAACCTGTGGTGGTGTATTGTCAATCGCATCATCGTTCGGGTTTGGCTTATATTATTGGTCGTTTACTACAGTGGCCAATTCGTGCTTATGATGGGGCGTGGAGTGAATGGGGCAATCGCCTCGATAGTCCAATTATTACTGGAGAGAATCCGCTTTGAGTTTTACATCACGATTAAAAAAAGACTTATTTATTAAAGCTCAATCGCTTGTTCCTCAGCATCAGCTCAGCCGAGTGGTAGGTAAAGTGGCCGCTAGTGAAAATGTGGTCGTTAGAACCGCAGTGATTCAGGCCTTTAAAGCGAAATATGGCATTGATCTTTCGATTGCTCAGCAGGGTGATGCCTTAAAATACAAATCTTTTAACGAGTTTTTTACGCGTGCCTTAAAAGATGGAGTACGTGTGGTTGATGATTCCGCGACGAGTATCGTATCACCAGCAGATGGAGCAATTTCTCAGCTTGGAACAATTAATGATGGCGATATTTTTCAAGCCAAAGGTCAAAGTTTCTCTGTTGAAAAATTGATCGGTGATCCGCAATTGGCAGAGCCATTTAAAAATGGTCAATTTGCCACGGTGTATTTATCGCCACGAGATTACCATCGTGTGCATATGCCATTTTCGGGGACATTAACCGAAACATTGTATGTGCCAGGTGAATTATTTTCTGTCAATCAAGTCACGGCTGAAAATATACCAGGATTATTTGCCCGTAATGAACGCATGGTGTGTTTATTTGATACTGAACTCGGTCGCATGGCAGTGGTTTTAGTCGGTGCCATGATTGTGGCGGGAATTGAAACAGTGGCAACCGGGAAAGTCAAACCAACTGGGCGCTTAGAATTACAACAACATCAAATGAAACTTGAAAAAGGCGCTGAATTGGGACGTTTTTATTTAGGTTCCACCGCCGTTGTATTATTTGAAAAAGATAAAATGGCATGGGAAAATCAGTTTAAAGCCAATTCCGTCGTGGTGATGGGTGAAAAACTGGGGCATTCGCTCTAAGTTAGAATGAACATTAAAAGCTCTAGATTTAGGGCTTTTAATGCATTGAGAGGTTCATTTTTTAATGATTGAAATTGTTATATTTTTATAAATCACGACTATCAACTAAATGAAGCTACAAAAATTAAATTAAAAGAATTTACTGGCATTTGCAGCAGAGCAATAAAATCAGGAAAGTTTGAATGAGTATTGAAATTCGACATGAACAACAGCAAGACATCCAGACGATTGAAGCGTTAACTGAGGCTGCGTTTTTAAATGAACAACATTCGAGCCATACTGAACAATTTATTGTGAATCAGTTACGTAAAGATGGTCAACTCACCATTTCTTTGGTCGCTCTTGAGTATGGAACGATTGTTGGTCATGTTGCGGTTTCACCTGTGCGTATTTCATCGGGTGAAACCGATTGGTATGGTTTAGGTCCGATCTCGGTCTGGCCTGAACAGCAAGGACAAGGTATTGGTTCACAACTAATGGGTGCTGTGCTTGAACAACTCAAACAATTGGGTGCCAAAGGATGTGTGTTGTTAGGTGATCCTGAGTATTATTACCGTTTTGGCTTTAAAGCGTATCCTGAGCTTGTTTTACCAGATGTGCCCCCGAAGTATTTTCAAGCGATCAGTTTTGTGAATACTATTCCGAAAGGAAGCGTGAGTTATCACGAGGCATTTAATGCAACTTCATCATAAAACTCAATAATAGCATGGTTGTTTTAGCTCAAAAGCCGATGATACTTTCATCGGCTTTTTGATGATGATCTCAGATCAGACTACTTTCCATTGGGTGTTTCTGGCTCTAGCGTATAGGCGTCTTCAACCAAAGGATCACGTTTTGCATCTGTGTGGATCAGTCGATCCCATTTTTCAGCCATTTGTTTTTTTGCATCTGCTTCAATCTCTTTGGGTGCCAAATTACGATAGTTTTTTTGCTCTTCTGTTACTACCCTGACAATAATGTCAGAGACTTGCTCTGGATCGTATTGTTTATGCGGAAAGGCAAGTTGGCTATAGTCAAATACAGTATTGGCTTGATCTTCTGGGTACCAATGCTTCCATGTCTCGAACATACGGTCATTGAATCCAGTTAAGATAGGGCCAGGATTTACTGTGGCAATTTTGACATTGTATTCATGCAATTCTTTATTTAGCGCTTCTGCAAAAGCCTCAATGGCATGTTTAGACGCAGAATATGCACCTGTAAATGGATCAGTGGTCAAGCCAGCGACTGAGGAAATAAAAATAATTTTTCCTGATTTACGTTCAACAAATTGTTTGGCAAATTTTTGGGTCAGTAAAATTGTCCCAAATACATTCACCTCGAACTGCTCACGCAATCGGTATTCAGGAATATCAACCACAGCACCACCTTCTGAAATTCCTGCATTATTGAGTAAAATGTCAATTTCAAAATTAGAAATAAACTCACGATCAATATCATTGGTGATATCCAGTTTTTCAAACTGGATATTTAACCCTTGTTGATGTGCTTCGTCTTTTAAGGTCTGAATCTGTGCAACGGCTTCAACTGTTGCGATCACCTCATAACCAAGTTTTGCTAATTTAAAAGCAACTGATTTGCCAAAACCTGAACCTGCGCCTGTAATTAATATCTTTTTACTCATGTGTTTATCACCTTTTAAATGGATCTTTCTTGGGTTTGATTAAAATGATCTGCAATCGCCTGAGCAATGCTTTGATCTTGCTCGGCTGTACCGCCACTGACACCGACAGCACCCACTACGTGTTCATCCAAAAAGAGTGGAACACCCCCTGCAAAAACAATCACTCTTTGATTCAGCGTATTATTTAAGCCATAAAGTTCACCGTTGGGTTCGCTCGGTTCTTTTAATTCTTGGGTTGGCTTTTGAAATAAAGCACTGGTATAAGCTTTATTAATACTATGCTCGATGCTCGGGAGTTGAGCCTGATCCATACGGACATGTGCGAGAAGATAGCCATAAGCATCCGCAATTGCGATATTAGATGGAGATTGCAGCTCTTTTGCTTTTGAGATGCCGATATCCAGTAATTGCTGAGCAATATCCAGATTCACCGTTTTAATCGTATTCATAAGGACTTTGCGATTTGTTTTATTAGATTGGAGTTTTAATATAAAAAATAATGGACAGTTATTATGTAGTCGGTTTCAGGTACATTCTTATTTGTTTGAATGCCTTTGGTGTCGATGCGTTAAGTTCATTGTAATCTTGTTTTTGGGTCAAATTTAGACCATTTGATACAAGCGTTCTTTAGGGAAAACAGCTTTAAATAAAGAACCATTATTTTCTTTGGATACTACATCCAGATAAGCACCATGTTGCATCAAAACATGTTTAACAATCGCAAGTCCGAGTCCCGTTCCGCCTGTGGCACGGCTTCGTGCACTATCCACCCGATAAAACCGTTCAGTTAAACGTGGTAAATGTTTGGGGTCGATACCGATACCATTGTCCTGAACGGTAAAATAACCATGTTCGCCATCATCATGCCAACCAATGGTAATGATGCCGCCTTTGGGGGTATATTTAATCGCATTGGTAATCAGATTACTAAAGGCACTGGCAATTTCCATATCTGAACCAATCAAATCACAGTGACTATCGATATCCAGATTGAGCGTATGTCCATAATCGGCATTATACGCCTGTGCATCGTCAAACAGTTGATTCATCAGACTTGGCATCTCAATAATCTGGTTTTTAGCAATTTTTTTGTTATTTTCCAGATTTGAAAGCAAGAGCAAATCATTGACCAAAGCATTCATCCGTTTGGTCTGGGATTGCATCTGATCAAAGGCACGTTTCCAGCGCGGATTTAAATCTTCCTGATCGGTAAAAGTTTCAATGTAGCCACTCAAGACCGTCAATGGCGTGCGTAGCTCATGTGAAATATTATCGACAAAGTCTTTACGCATTTGCTCCAGATTATGCATACGCGTAATATCGTAAGCGACCAGCAATACACTATCGCCCCCAAAAGGCGTCAATTTAATTTGTACATAATGATCGTCCAGTATCGAGGATTTAAGCTTGATACCATCAGGTGCCTGATCAATATGATTAAAGTATTCAATGAAACTGGGCTGTCTTAAAATCCCTAACACATTGGTGCCGCGATCCAACAGACTGATGCCCAGCAAATGCTGCGCCGCAGGGTTACACCATTCGATTTGTTGTAAATCATCAATCAAAACCACAGCTTCATTTAAAGCAACCAATGAAGACTGAGCGCGATCGATGAGTCCCACCATTTCTGCTTGAACTACGCGTTCCTGCCGTTGGGCACGATATACGTTAAATAATAAGGCACCCCAAATCCCATTCAGGTTAGGTGGCGTGTCGTAAGGACGATTGGAAATCCATTCGTTGACGATGTACAGTGAACGTAGTTGCAGCACAAAAAAGATCAAAAAGGCGATCAGAATACAAATACCTAAAAGGTCGAGACCAAATCCCACAAACGCTGCAATGATCAGCAAAAAAGCCAGCAGTCTTAAATCCTGTTTGGCAAATGTCCATAAACTACTGTAGCGAAAACGTTTATGTTCACGGGCAAGATCGGGGACGGGATAGGGTTCGTACATAAAGGGTATTTTAACCTAGTGCTAAATCTGCACGTGTTGAAAAACGATAACCTGTACCACGCACGGTTTGTACAAATCGATCTGCGCCAAAAGGTTCTAAGACTTTCCGTAAACGACGAATATGTACATCAATGGTACGATCTTCAATATAAACATTACCGCCCCAGACCTGATCCAGCAATTGCGCACGAGTATAGGCACGTTCAGGATGGGTCATGAAGAAAGCCAGTAAGCGGTATTCGGTTGGCCCCATCTCTAAAATATGAGTTCCAAAGCTGACACGCTGACTGACAGGATCTAAAATCAATCCATTGGCGTCAATAGCTTTTTCACCATTTAATGCATTGGCACGGCGTAATACAGCTTTGATTCGGGAGACCAATTCACGTGTCGAAAAAGGTTTGGTCATATAGTCATCTGCGCCGGCATCCAGACCTTGTACTTTATGGTCTTCTTCACCGCGTGCAGTGAGCATAATCACAGGAATTTCAGACAAGGTTTCATCGCGTTTTAAACGGCGGCACAAATCAACACCACTTACGCCACCCGGTAACATCCAGTCCAGTAAAATCAGGGCAGGGCGCTGATCAACAATCATTTGGTGTGCTTGTTTGGCATCTTCAGCCTGTAAACATTGAAAGCCCGCCATATCCAGTGAAGTATGAATCATTTCACGGATGGGAAGTTCGTCATCGACGATTAAAATATAGTCATCTTTCACAACGCAATTACCCTATTTAGTTTATTGAACGGCGGACCGTTTTATTTATGACAGGCTTATTACAAAGATTAATTATGACAGTATCATTGCAAAATTCATCAGAACGGGTTTTTTTAACATGAATTGTGACAAAAAATTGCGTGGCTGATGACCAATTCATGACAAAGACTCAATTTTTAATGGCTTTAATGAACAGTAAATTTATTTTTGTTTCTGGGAAAATGTTTGTACAAGGGATAAAAATACCGTGCGGCAAGCAAATAGAACATCTTCCTGAGACTGTTTAAAACCACCCATCACCCAGCGAATTGCAATCTGGGTAACATAACCGTTTAATCCCGTTGCAATTAACGAAACTTCCTGTTCTGAACGTTGTAAATTCGGCATCATCAGCATGACAAAAGCTTGAATCATACGGTCAAAACGCAGCATGGTTTCCTGAATCGTGGCCTGATTATGCAGCTCTTGTACCAGCATGGCATCAATATAAATAATGCGGGCCAAACGAGGATCATCTTTCAAGGTACGTAACAATGCGCCCAGACCTGCATCGATCATTTTGGCTGGATCGGGAGCCGCTTGCATGACACTTTGCATGACATTCTGTTGTAAGGTTTCAATCAGTTTTAAGAAAATAGTTTGAAATAAATCCTCACTTTTTTTGAAGGATTCATAAAAATAACGTTCTGTTAGCTTGGCTTCATTACAGACGTCTTTGACTGTGACCGAAAAAAACCCCTGTGTGCCATAAGTTTCAATGCCTGCTTCAATGAGTTTTTCACGACGCGCATGCTTACGTTCGGTTAAAGACAGTCCTTTAAATTGACGTTCTTTATTGACCTTTGTCGGCTTTGGTCTGGTATTTGAATCAGTTTCGGGGGTGGTCATTGATTACAGGCGTCCTCGTTGGTTATGCAGAGTTTAGCAAGTTTTAAACAAAATAACCGCGTCAGTCATTTGTTTGAGTATTTACTCTAGATCGGATAGATTGTATTGACAATACGTATTGTCAAAAATATAGTGATTGAATCAGGTACATCAGCATGGGTTTGTGTACACCTATTTAAGGGAAAAGGTCAGGCAATGAAAAATTTTAAAAATAAAGTCGCTGCGGTTACGGGAGCAGGTTCAGGTATAGGTCAGCAACTTGCTGTTTTATTGGCAAAAGAAGGTTGCCATTTGTCACTGAGTGATATCAATGAACAAGGACTTGCAGCTACAGTAGAACTGCTTAAACCTTATAATATTCGTGTCACTACACAAAAACTGGATGTATCGGATCGTCATGCTGTAAAAGCATGGGCTGAACAAACCGTTCAAAATCATGGTTCAGTCAATATGATTTTTAACAATGCTGGTGTGGCATTGGGCTCGACTGTAGAGGGTGCGAGCTATGAAGAACTGGAATGGATTGTGAATATTAATTTCTGGGGTGTGGTGTATGGCACCAAAGAATTTTTACCTTTTATCAAACAAAGCAAAGATGGACATATTGTGAATATTTCCAGTCTGTTTGGTCTCATTGCGCAGCCTACTCAGTCGGCATACAACGCCACCAAATTTGCGGTACGCGGTTTTACTGAATCTTTGCGTCAAGAACTGGATATGCAAAACTGTGGGGTGAGTGCACTTTGCGTACACCCAGGCGGTATTCGTACCAACATTGCCAATTCAGCAAAAATGAATGAAAGCCTAAAAACGCTGGGTATGCATCCTGAAAAATCAATTAAGGCGTTTAATAAATTATTGCGTTGTCCGCCAGAAGAAGCGGCACGTCAAATTTTAGCGGCAGTGCGTAAAGATAAACGCCGTTTATTAATTGGTAATGATGCAAAAGTACTGGATTTGATGCAGCGTTTCCTACCGACAGGTTATCAGCGTGTTAGCGAATTTGGTACCAAATTGACCAATAAAATGTAATACAAAAATGTTCAAAAGCCCACCAAAAAAAGTGGGCTTTTTTTATGCCACTAAATGAGCGCTTTAATGGCTTTTTTCTTCCAGAAAAATTGATAATAGCCAGCTTGTAAAATGCACAGACTGACAAAAGCCAGAGCATAAGCATACCAGATGCCTTTTAATCCCCAGAGACTACTAAACCAATAGGCGCAAGGCACTTCAATACATAAAATTGCGGCAATATTAATCAGCATAGGCATGGTCACGGTACCGCTTGAGCGCATAATCGAGGCGAAGATAGCACTGGCACCAAAAAATAAAATGGACCACAACACAATAAATAAGAGCTGCTGTCCCAGTTGAACCACACTGTCATCGGTAATAAATAACGCCATTAGATATTTTGAAAATAAATACGCCAATATCACCAATGTTCCAGTAATGATGATATTCATCCACAAAGCTGTACGAGTGACTCGCGCCAATAAATCTGATTTACCCATTCCAATCGCTTGAGCACCAAAAATTGATGCCGCAATCGCAATAGATAAAGCGGGAAATTGAATATAGTTCAAAACCTGATTAACTGCACCATAGGCCGCCGTTGCATGTGCGCCGAAACGATTGACTAGTCCCACCACGACCAGTCCAGCTACTGAGGTGGTGACCATTTGAATACCTGTTGGAATCCCCAAACGTAAAATGAGTCGAGTGAGTTCCGCGTCATAACGGATATGTTTGAGCAAAGCCAAGTCGGGTTTGAGTGGGTGATTTTTTTTATTCAAATAAATGATTAAAAACAAAATCACCAATGCATTGCCTGTAATCGTCGCAATCGCAGGAGCAATGATGCCCAGTTTGGGAAAACCAAAATAGCCTGCAATCAGCACAGGTGTAATCACCAAACCAATTAAACTGGTTAAAGACAATGCCACCAACGGTGTAATACTATCGCCGACACCACGTAAAATAGAGGTGTAAATAATATACACAAATAATAAAGGGCTACCTGCGAGCATGCAGCGGGCATAGGGCAAAGAAAGGTGTAAAACACTTGGATCTGTACCTAAAGCCAATAAAATATGAGGCGCAAAAAATACACCCAAGGCGGCAATAATACTGCCGCCAATCAGGGTCATAAATAGGGTTGAACCGACTACACTGCGCACTTTTTCAAAATTTTGCGCGCCCCATGCCTGTCCAACCAAAACAGTAGAACCTGCCGATAATCCAATCACAAATGCCATCAAACAAAATAGAATGGGAAAAAATACAGCAACCGCAGCAATCGCATTGACCCCCATCATTTGTCCGACAAAAACGGTATTAATCGTACCTGAAAGATTTTGCAGGATATTGGTGGCAATCAACGGCAGTAAAAACACCAGAAAGGTCTTCCAGAGCTTTTGTTGCTGAATCAGTGGACGGTGAGGGGGCATTCATTCTCCATGAATTTGTCAGTGTTATTGTGATGGATATCCTTGACTAACAAAATAACATGCTGCTTTAAAAAAGATTGTTATTTTACGCGAAGACTTGACCTGAGTTAACAAGCATTCAGTAACTGTACAGCACGTTGTAGAGTTTGTTCTGTTTTAGCAAAACAGAAACGGATTAAACGCAAATCCTTAGGCGGATGTTGATAAAACACAGACAGTGGAATGGCCACAATCCCTTTTTCCTCGGCTAAAAAGTAACACATCTCGACATCATTCAGGTCAGGGCGAATCTCAGTGTAGTCGACGGTCTGGAAATAGGTTCCCTGACAAGGAGTAAAGCCAAACAGGGATTGTTGTAGACCCAGATTAAACGTATCTCGTTTGTGTTGATAAAAATCGGCCAGTTCAGCAATGTGTTCGGGATGCTGCTGCATGTATTGGGTTAATGCGATTTGTGCAGGGGTATTGCCACAAAAGTTGGCATATTGATAAATCTGCCGAAATAATTGCATCAGTGTTGGACTGGCAGCGCAATAGCCTGTTTTCCAGCCGGTCACATGAAAGGTTTTACCAAAAGAACCCACCACGAAGCTACGTTCACGTAACTCAGGAAAATGTAATGCACTCCAATGTCGAGCACCCTCAAAAATCAGGTGTTCATAGACCTCATCTGACAAAACCAGCAAATCATATTTTTCCACCAGCGCAATTAACTGTTGCCAGTCCTGATATGACCAGATCGTCCCTGTTGGATTATGTGGGGTATTGACGATAATCATACGGGTGCGTGAGCTAATCTGCGCTGCAACCTTGTCCCAATCGACCTTAAACTCAGGGGCATCTAACGCAATATGCACAGGAACACCGCCTGCAACCCGTACCGCAGGATCATAACTGTCGTAACTTGGGTCAAAAATAATGACTTCATCGCCCGGATGAATGGTGGCTTGAATCGCGGCAAATAAGGCAATGGTTGCGCCAGGGGTAATGGTGATCTCAGTGAATGGATCAAGTGTAATCTGATCACGTTGTTGAAATTGTAGCGCGACTTGTTGGCGTAACGGTAAATAGCCATCGCCTGCGGCATATTGATTATGTCCATTTCGAGTGGCTTCACATAATGCTTCAATCAAATCTGGCGGTGCCGCAAAATCTGGAAAACCCTGTGAGAGATTGAGCGCATTGAGACGTTGAGCCAACGCAGACATGGTACTGAAAATAGTCACGCCCTGATCAGGCAATTTGGATAACAGTTGCATGGCTCAATCGGTTCTCATCTGGAAAAATAATCTTATAGCATATAATCGACCAATGCGCGGATGATGCCTAATACCAGACCAATAAACGCACCTACCACCACGCCATTGACGCGGATCATGTGCAAGTCGCCGCCAACTTCATTTTCAATTTTGGCAATCATTTCACGTGAATCCCATTCATGAATTCGCTCACTGATATAACGAATAATTTTATCGCTATATTGATCGCTAAAGCTAATCGCGAGTCCCGTCATTTTTTCGTTGAGCACTTCACGCACTGCACGATTTTGTATCAGACTCTGGCCGATTTGTTCAATCGCAATACGTAAATTTTGGGCAATGCCTGAATCTTCTTTAAGTAAATCCTGCTTAATCGCATTACAAAAGATCACCACTGCGCCACTGATAAAGTTTAGCACTTGCGGACTATCGAGTAGGGCATTTTTACCTTCATTTAAACGACGACTGGCTTCACTGTTTGAATCTGCCAGTTGTAACATCATGCTTTGTGCACCTTGCTCGATGCCTTGTCGCCACGGATGTTCTGGGTCGGCGAGCATCGACTCGACTTTCTCAATCAGTGAATCAATGGTGCGTTGTTGCACATCAATCCCGATCCAGCTTGCACCTTTGGCCAGTTTCCACACACCAAGTTCCTTAAACAAGGTACGGGTTAATTCTCGTGCCTGATCAGGATGAGTCACAATCCATTCATGCGCCAGATCCAGTCCACGTTGCAATACATCCTGATGAAAATCATTTTCCAGTACAGCGCGTAACATTTCACTGGCAAGAGAATTGATTTGGGTGTTTTTGACCCATTGCACACTATTGGTCTGTATAAAACGTGCAATTTGTTCCTGACTGACAAACTCAAATAGTTTGGGAACGGTTTGCTGAATCAATTGTACAATCTGATTGCTATTTTTAGGATTGGCCAGCCATTGTCCAATCGCCAGACTGAGATCAGTATTGTTTAAACTGCGCTCGACCACCTGTGGTGACAGGAAATTTTCCTGTACAAAACGCCCCATGGATTCGGCAATACGGGTCTTATTACGCGGAATAATTTCAGTGTGATCCAGTAAAAATTTGGGAATGGGGATCTTGCCAAAAGGATTACGAAATAACACGGTAATGGCGTACCAATCCGCCAGTCCCCCCACCACGCCAGCTTCGGCAGAAAGCATCAAAATGTGAATGATCCATGCATATTCAGGCCAGAATTTTGCCAGAACCATGAGGATAATCCATGCCACCACTGCGCTGAGTAGCGCAATCGTGGCATAGCGTTTACTGCGACTTAAACTTGGAGAATGAGATGTATCTTCAACCTGCATGCAAGCATCCTGTCTTAATTTTTGTTGTTGCTGCTGCCCGCGGGTTGAGCGTTGACTGGTTGAGGCAATAACACTGCACCAGACGGACTTAAGCCATATTTTTTCCCTAATGACTGTAAGATCAAGCTTGCATCAAAGGCATCTTTGGATGCAGTTTTTTGATCTTTATAACATTCTATACTATACGATACTTCGACAGGATCGATATTGACCACACGTGGTGAATCATAGAAGGGATCCGGCCAAAAACCAGGATAACGTCGATAATAACCATACGGATAATAATTCGGTGATGAATACACCACCGCTTGACGAGGCGGCTTTTGGGTTTGATTACTTGGATCATCCATCACTTTAAAATAGCGAAAACCGTTCTGAATCGTGGTCTGTGCGGCTTTAACCAGTGTGATTTCTTCAGCTGTACCATAACTCATATTGGGATCAGCTTTAAAGCTGATGCGGTAAATCTGATTATTTAACGGATAAGTGGCAAATTGCCCTAATTGATCAAAGGTTTTGGGTTTTTGTGGTGTTGTGGCACATCCCGCAAGGATCAAGACACTTGCAAGCGCGGCACCGAGTGAGAGATATTTCATCGCGAACTCCTTTTATCAGACATACACGGAGTAAAACAAAGATTACTTAAAAACTGCTGTTGGGTTGAGTTAAAAATTCACGTTCTTCAGCTGTTGATTCACGACCTAGCACGTCATTACGATGTGGATAGCGTCCAAAACGATCAATAATCGCTTTATGTTTTTTCTCAAAATCCAGATTGACTGGATTGCCTAAGCGTTGGAAGAGTTTAAGCGCAAACTCATGAATCAGTTTGGATTCGCTATGCATAAACGGCATGTAGAGAAAAGAACGCTGTGGTGGGCTCAGTTCTGCATCCAGTTGCAGACTAATGGCTTCCTGCGCCAGTGCCAACGCCATTGCGTCATGGGCAAAAGCCTGTGCTTGATCCCGATATAGATTTCTGGAAAATTGATCCAATACAATAATTTCCGCAAGACGGCCTTCGGCATCCTGACGCCATGACCATAGCTCTGCCTGTGTGGCTTGATGGTGAACTTCGGCAAATTGGCGATGAATTTTTGCGTCAAAATCATCACTTTTTTTAAACCATAACGGTTCTTGTTCAGGAGCAAACCAAAAATTCAGGACATCTTGTGGATTCATTTATTTTCACTCTTTTAATTTATTCTTCAATAAAATCACAAATCAAACATGTCTTATAGACCAAGTTTGTGATAAAAAATTGTCAAAGTGAAACGGCCAGTTTGTGCAAATCCTATCAAGTCCTGCGCGGTCTGGCAGATTTCGCGTTATACTAAAGTCATGATTTTTTTCATCGTTCTTTAAATCAGCGAGCAGGTGTACATGAGTCAACCCAAATCAGCTTCTCCAACTGTCGTGCCGACGTGGGTAGATTCTTCACTCTTACAAGGGATGTTGCGGGGAATTGAACGCGAAAGTCTGCGTATGCAGAGCAATGGCTTTTTATCGCAAAATCCGCATCCTCAAGCATTAGGTTCTGCTTTAACTCATCCGCGGATTACGACAGATTATTCTGAAGCTTTGATGGAGTTTATCCCCCCGCCGAAAGACAGCATTCCTGCGGTTTTAGAAGATTTAAAAGATATTCATGCAGTGGTGCATCGTCATTTAAATCCCGGTGAAAAACTGTGGCCGCTGTCGATGCCCTGTATGCTGGATGATCAGGAAGAAAATATTCCTTTAGCCTATTATGGTACATCCAATATTGGGCGTTTTAAGACGCTGTATCGCCGTGGTCTGGGAGTCCGTTATGGTCGTCGGATGCAAACCATTTCAGGGGTTCATTATAATTTATCGTTTCCTGAGACGCTGTTTGCCGCACTACAGCAACACGAAACCGATCCTGCATTACAACAACTCAATGCGCAGGATTATCGTAGCCATCGCTATTTTGGTCTAATACGTAATTTTATTCGTTTAACGCCTTTGGTGATTTTTCTGGTCGGTGCCAGTCCATCGGTATGTCGTTGTTTTCTAACAGGGCGTGAGCATCATCTACAGCCTTTAGTTAAAGGCACCATGTATTTACCTGATGCCACCGCATTACGCATGGGACGTTTGGGGTATCAGAACTCGGCACAGAAACAACTGGGTATTCATTATAACGATATTCAGGCCTATCTCGAAGGTTTGCAAAAGGCAGTGAAAACGCCGTATCCACCCTTTACCCAGCTTGGTTTAAATGATGAACAGGGTGAACCGATTCAGATTAATGACCATGTCCTACAAATTGAAAATGAATACTACAGTCTGGTTCGCCCCAAACAAGTTCCCCAAAATGACGAAACGCCTTCACAGGCTTTGCAAAATCGTGGGGTCGGCTATGTGGAATTACGCGCAGTAGATGTCAATCCTTATAGTCCGATTGGTATTGATGAAACGACAGCAGGTTTTTTAGAAGCGTTGGCTTTATATTGCTTATTATCAGAAAGCCCTGAAATTCATGATGATGAACAGGATCTCATAGAACGCAATCAAAATACGGTTGTGAATGAAGGGCGTTCCACCGTCGCCAAAATCATGAGCCTAACAGGTGAGCAGTCGGTGCAAAGCTGGGTCATACAGCATCTTGAGCAGATACAAAAATGTGCAGAGCTACTGGATGAACTTTATCAGAGCAATTTGTACAGTGATGCTTTGAAGGTGATGCAACAACGTGCGCAACAGATTGAGCAGACACTTTCAGCTCAAGTAGTCGCGGATACGTTGGCACATGGGGGTACCTGGAGTTTTGGCAGTGTATTGGCACATGACTATGCCAAGATGTACGATCAATATGAATTAAGTGTTGAAAAAACCGCTTATTTTGAGCAGTTGGCTCAACAATCCTTGCAACAACAACATCAACTGGAACAAGAAAGCGTGATGAGTTTTGATGGCTATCTTGCCCAATTTCGATAAAAACAAGAGGTATATCCATGCAATGGCGTAATTATCGCTTTATCAATGGATTATTGGTACTGGCCAGTATTGTCGGCATGTCATTTGCACTTTATCTGGAACATGTAAAAGGTCTGGACCCTTGTCCATTATGTGTGTTTCAGCGTGTTGGGCTGATGGCGATGGGGATTTTCGCCTTGATTGCTTTTTTGCATAATCCTGCTTCAAATCTTATGAAGCGTATGTATGCTTTACTGGCAACCTTGTCGATTGGTTGGTCTGTCGGTGTAGCGGCACGTCATGTCTGGTTACAGACTTTGCCACCTGATCAAGTGCCAAGTTGTGGTCCTGGACTGAATTATTTAATTGATGCGCTGCCTCTCAAAACAGTATTGAACGAAGTGCTGACTGGTTCTGGTGAATGTGCCGCAATTGACTGGACTTTCTTGGGGCAATCGCTACCTGTCTGGTCGTTGGTTTTCTTTAGTGTGTTATTGCTGATCTGTCTATGGCAACTTTTCAGAACATATCCCGTTGCGAAAAAAGCTTACAAGAAATAATGTAAGAACCAAAAATAAAGCCAGCAATTGCTGGCTTTATTTATTTCAGAACTAGACAAGAGCATGATGACTTGACCGCGGACAAAATAAATCAAGTCTCCACAATCCCAGTAAGATCAGTAGGATCATAATTTTGCATGTTAATCATATGAGTTTGCACACCCAAACATGCATAGTCATCATGTTCAGGATAAAACCAGCGGGTAATTTGTTCAGAAACGCTGGAATGATACTGAATTTCAAAATGATTTAACCCATGAAAAACGGCTTTATGCGAATCTGGGAGTTTGAGTTGAAAACGTGGATTTGGATGCTCTCCTAAGGCACTTTTTACACTGACCAGATAATCGCCAATAATCGACAAGGCTTTGAGACTTTTTTTCTGATTTTCATGTTCAACCGTACCAGCAACAAAGAACGTACTGATATGTGAAGGTAGTGGAGCAGGTTTACGGTTATCATCCATTAGTCCAATTCGGGCTTCCAAATGTTCCCAGTCATCATCACGCACACTGCCATGACGTAAGTCCAAAATACCGTTGCTGCGGATATTGACCAAATGGCCAATCAATTTCACGAAAGGAAAACTGCCTAGTCGATCTTGTAGCGCGAATCCAAAACGCTCCAACACTGCTCCATGATGTGGCGAACCGATACAGACCAGATTGCCCACCATATGTGTCCACTGGTGCATATTTTGTTTGCCATAAAACAACGAACTACGTGATACCAATCCGCCCATGCTATGCCCAATCAAATCGATACTAGTAATGCGAGGATTACGGGTGATCAAATCTTCAAGTGTATTGGCCAAGCTGCGGCCATTGGCTGAAATTCGACGTCCAGTATTGTAGTTGAGATACAGCATAATATTGTGATCACGCTGCGCCAGTAAACGTTCTCCAATGCCACCAAAATTACGATTGGTCCAGTCCGTATGATTCATACATAATCCATGTACAAAAATCACCACACGACCTGCAATGTCGCCTTGTTGCAATGCACCATAATGGTCATATAACACCATAGGTAATGCCATTGGATTTTGATGTTTGAGCAGATAATCGCCTAACACCCCATTTAATGCACCGACCAAAAAGTGCAGGGTAGGAGTTAAGGGTTTGTCGTGTAGGGTTGGAAATTGTTCAATAATACGACGTAAACTCGGGGCAAGAAAATAACGACCATATTTTTGTAAGGTGTTATATGACCATTGCTGCAAACGTTCAATTCGTGGAATTTTTAAAAAACGACGGGATTGCTGGTCACTCATCCCAAAGGTCGTTTGTAATACTTCACGATGGATAATCTGAACAACATCGTGAACCCCCAATAAACTGGTACTCACCAGTTGTGCCAAACCCTCAAGCACATCGGCCTGACTCGGTGGCGTACGATCCCATTTACAATAGGTCTCGTGTAAAGGCGTTAAACTTGGCATATCCAAATCCTTGATTCATGCACGCACCTGTTACTTTATTTTTCATTTGCTTCAGGCGATAAAACGATTATATTCATCTTATTAGGTGTTGCATTCACAACTATTTAAAAATACTGATGAATGACCAGTTATTTTTATTTTTTTGTCTAACAATTTAGGCATAGGTACAAATTAAAACATAGTTGTGATGAATATCACATTATTAATGGTGCTTCTGCGCATGAATCTGGTCTATTTACATGGCTTTCAAAGTAGCCCTTTCTCGATCAAAGGGCAACAGCTTAAACACTATTGTCAAATTCACCATCCTGAAATTCAGGTACATTTACCTGATTTAAATTTACCGCCGTTGGTCGTGGTAGACGTGATTCAGCAGTTGATAGAGGAGTTGGATCAGGTGGTGTTAGTAGGTAGTAGCTTTGGTGGGTTTTATGCGACTCAGTTTGTCGCCAAATATGCTTTGCCTGCTGTATTGATCAATCCTGCTGTGCGACCATGGCAACTGTTTCGCGATTTATTTGGTATCAATCAGATTCCTTACTGGGTGGGTGATCGTTGGACACTCACCGAACAGCATTTGGATCAGCTTGAGCAGATGGCTGTACCCTATGCTGATCCTGCCGAGAAAATACTCGTGTTGCTTCAGCAGGGCGATGAAACTTTGGATTATCGTGAGGCACAGCGTTATTATAGTCAGCCATCACATCGCGCCTTGATTTTATCGGATGCGCATGGTAACCATGCAATGGATGATTTTGAACAAAAAATACCGTTGATTCTTGAATTTTTAACCTATTCGCTTAAATAAGGAAATCGTACAAGGTGTCACAATATACGGCTCAATCACTTGAAGTTTTATCGGGTTTAGATCCTGTACGTCGTCGTCCAGGCATGTACACCGATACGACACGTCCAAACCATCTTGCACAGGAAGTGATTGATAATGCCGTGGATGAGGCGCTGGCGGGACATGCCAATAAAATCTGTGTGACGGTTTATAAAGACGGCTCATTGTCAGTTGAAGACAATGGTCGCGGGATGCCAGTGGATATTCATCCTGAATATGGTCAAAGCGGCATTGAGATTATCCTAACCAAATTACATGCAGGTGGTAAATTCAGCACCGATAACTATCAGTTTTCGGGCGGCTTACATGGGGTCGGGATTTCGGTGGTGAATGCCTTGTCCAGTCGGGTTGAGGTTGAAGTTCAGCGTCAGGGCAATCTTTATAAGATGGCTTTTGAGCAGGGTGAACCTGTCGCACCGCTTGAGGTGCTTGAAGGAAAAGTCGCAAAACGAGCAACAGGCACTACCGTACATTTTTGGCCAGAAACCAAATATTTTGACAGTCCAAAATTTGCCTTAAAAGCACTTAAGCATAATCTAAAAGCCAAAGCAGTTTTGGCGGCTGGACTTAAAATTAGCTACATCGATCAAATCAATGATGAAAAAATCGAATGGCAATTTGAAAATGGTTTGGTCGACTATTTGATGGATGAATTGGAAGACCGTGAGATTGTCCCGATGCCTGCTTTTGTCAGTCAGGGTCAAGCCGAACGCGCCAGTTGTGAGTTTGCAATCTGCTGGAATGTCGAAGGTGGTGAGCAAATTCAGGAAAGTTATGTCAACCTGATTCCAACTGCGCAAGGCGGAACCCATGTTAATGGCTTGCGTTCTGGTGTCACCGAAGCACTGCGTGAGTTTTGTGAACTTCGCAATTTATTGCCGCGTAATTTAAAGCTGTCTGCCGAAGATGTCTGGGATGGTGTCAATTTCATTCTGTCGCTTAAATTTCAGGAACCGCAATTTTCAGGTCAAACCAAAGAACGACTTTCCAGCCGTGAAGCCTCAGGGATCGTGCTTAATATTGCCAAAGATGCGTTTGCTTTGTGGCTCAATCAAAACTCTGAAATTGCCATGCAACTGGCAGAAATGGCGATTTCTAAAGCGGGACGACGTTTAAAAGCCGCCAAAAAAGTTGAGCGTAAAAAGATTGTGTCGGGGCCAGCTTTGCCTGGAAAACTGGCTGATTGTGTTGGACAAACTCGTGAAGAATCTGAGCTATTTATTGTCGAGGGTGATTCTGCGGGGGGGAGTGCCAAACAGGCACGCGACAAGAACTTTCAGGCCATCATGCCGATTCGCGGTAAAATTTTGAATACCTGGGAAGTGTCCTCCGATGAGGTTTTGGCTTCACAAGAGGTACATGACATTGCGATTGCGATTGGCGTTGATCCGGGCAGTGATGATTTGTCAGAACTTCGTTATGGCAAAATCTGTATTCTGGCCGATGCCGATTCGGATGGTTTACATATTGCGACGTTGCTATGTGCTTTATTCGTCAAGCATTTTCCTGCATTGGTCGAAGAAGGACATTTGTTTGTGGCGATGCCACCACTGTTTCGTATTGATGCAGGCAAAGATGTATTTTACGCACTGGATGAAGCTGAGTTAGAGGCGATTCTGTCTAAAGTTAAAAGCAAAAATCCGCAAATTACCCGATTTAAAGGATTGGGTGAGATGAATGCAGGTCAATTACGTGAAACCACGATGGACCCGAATACGCGCCGCTTGGTACAGCTTGATCTGGACGATACCCATTTGACCGCAGGTTTACTGGATAAACTTCTTGCCAAAAAACGTTCTGGCGACCGAAAACATTGGTTAGAGCAAAAAGGTAATTTGGCGGATATTCCTATCTAAGTGTAGATTGTAGGATAAGTTTATAAAATTGTAGGAATATTCTATAAATTATGTAGGATAAACTTATAAAAAAGCTTATAATTTGAACAAGGAAGTTCAGGTTGAGCTAGAAAATGAATGGCCCTGCGCGCAAAATTCAGAAATCTGCTGTTAAGAATATTGTTCGTTTTCCTTCAATAAAAGCGAATGATGGAAAGACAATTCTTGTTGAATCCATCTTAGAGTCGAAATATTGTCTTCATTTAGAATTTGACACTGAGGTAGAGACATATTTTTCACAACCTCGAAAATTTGAAGTTCCTGATAATGATGGTGGGTGTAGTATCTATACACCTGATTTTGAAGTTATTTATACTTCTGGTATTAGGAAATATGTGGAGATCAAACCCTCTGAATATGCTCAAACGGAACACTATCAATCTCTTTTTTCTCGCTTTAATAATTTCTTAAATAATACAAATACTGATTTTTTGATCGTGAGCGAAATTGAAATCTATCAGCAGCCATTACTATCGAACTATGAAAAACTTTACCAATATAAAAAGCGCCCTTTATTAAAAATGAAGAATCTTCAGCAGTGCGCCGAAGATATTAATGATTCGATGCCATTAGCACAGTTAGTGCATAGACTTGGTGACCGAGCACACTTGAGAGAAATATATTCATGGATTGCGCTAGGGTATTTGCGATTTGATATGCGCTCTGAGCCACTGAGTATGACAACAGAGGTGAAATTCGATGTCTGCTGAGTTATGGGAACAAGGTGTAATCATTGAGTTTAACAAGGGTATTCCTTGTCATCGTGCTATGGTTCGGTCTGTAGGAAAAGCAGAAGTCGTTTTAGTAGATATTGAGAATGGAGCCGTATCTAGATTGAGTCGAGAAGAACTAGGTACAGTTTACGCTTCAGGAGGTATTAAATTTCTTGCGGAATCGCGAGATTTTGGGGATCTTAAGTTTATTGATCTTTCAGAAGCTGAACAGCGTGAAACCAATAGAAAATATAAATATATCAAAAAGCTTAAAGAAAATGGTATTAGTAAAATCACTGAGAAAAGTGCCAGAAATACGATAGAGGAAGTCGCTTTAGAATTAGGTGAGAAAGCACCACATTGGCAATCAGTAAGAAGTTGGCATGCTAGTTTTGTCGAGGCAGGTCTAAAGATACAAGGTCTTTATCCTAAGCATCGATTTAAAGGGCATAGAAATCCTAAGATTGATGCTAAAGTTGTTGAAATTATTGAATATTGTGCAAAGCGATATTACACGCTCAGCCAGTCGTCAATGGCTTCAGTGGTTCGTAATGTTGAAGCTAAAATTATGTCACACAATTTAGATCATCCTGATGAACCACTTCAGAAGCCAACATATCATACTGTTCAGAATCGTGTGTTAAGTGGGCTTTACCAAACTAAGAAAAAAGGGAGATATGGTGCTCGAGTTTTGCAGGCGGAGCTAGCTAAAGCATTAAGTGGGATAACTACTACTAGAGTCTTAGAGCGTGTTGAGCTTGATCATACAGAGTTGGATATTCATGTTCTACATGATGACTATAAGACTTTACTTGGTCGACCTAATATCACTGCTTTGATAGATCATTATTCTGGAATGTTACTTGGATTCCAAATTTCTTTTGAGGCACCTTCATATGCCTCAGTTTGTTTGGCTTGTTTGAATGCATTCTTACCGAAAAATGACTTTATGAACGAGTTGAAATTGGACGGTTCTTGGCCTGCTCATGGAATTCCTTCGACGCTTGTAACAGACAATGCTAATGAGTTTTGGGGTAAGAAATTTATTGCAGTTGCGGATGAAATAGGGACAGTTTTTCAGTATTGTCCGATTCGTAAAGGTAACTATAAAAGTCGTATTGAACGTTTTTTCGGTATAGTCAATGCACTGGTACTTGATGATCTGCCTGGTGTGGTTAGAAAAATTGGTAAATCTGGTGATGGCTATGACGCAAGGCAAGAAGCTGCGCTCACATTTTCAGAGTTTAAACGCTATTTTGTGAAGTGGGTGACAGAAGAGTATCACCATACACCTCTAGAAGACTCAGATTTAACACCTTATGAAATTTGGGCTAGCTCGGAGGAGTGCTTTCCAGTACCAGTAGAAGATAAAATGGAGTTGACTACTATTTTACTGGCTACAGCCACACGTACGCTGAATAAAAGTGGTATCGAAATTTTTTCGATGAACTATGACTCAAGTCTTCTTAAAGATTTATATAGAAGAGATGGGCCTGGGGAAGTAACTGTAAAATACAATCCTTTTGATATTGGTTATATCTTGGTGCTAGATAAGATTAACAAGGTCTATTTAAAAGTAGATTGCCTGAAATATTCTTATGCTTCCAATCTTTCTGAGTTTGAACATAATAAGATTCGGGCTGCTGCAAGAGCTGCTCGACAATCAAAATTTGATAACCTGAATCTCCAAAAGGCTAAAATTCAACTTGCTAAAGAGCGTGAAGAATATCACGCAAGAAATGTTCGAAGAAGTAAGCAAGTAACAACATCTAAAGCCGCAAGATCTGATAAAACAGGTGTCCCTAATATAAGCCTTGTGGTGGACAATTCACATCGTACGATGAAAGTTGATTTTGAAGATGATGGGGGTAATCTCAGCTTAAATGGATGGAGTATGGGCTAATGAAAACTACTTTCGAGGAGCGTCCATTCATTAAAAGTCCATTTCTTACAAAAATGGTGAATCTATTTGATTCTTTGCGCAATAAAAAGAAAAAATATGGAGTTGCTTCTTGCATGTTGGTAACTGGAGAATCTGGAAGTGGGAAATCTGAGTTAGCAAAATATTATGCAAAGAATAATCCGAAAATAGAGCAAGTAGAGCGGACACATATCCCTGTTTTACACTACGAATTAAGATCAGTTTCTACACCAGAAGAATTCCTAAGATCGTTGTTGGTCACTATTGGCGATCCACAGTGCGGACGAGGTGCGAAAAATAAAGGTGAACTTTATGAGCGATTGATTACGTTGCTTAAGGTGGTTGGCATAGAGTTGCTGATCCTTGATGAAATTCAGGTGATCATTGAACGTCGTAGTGCAAAGGTTGTCACAGGAATTGCAGACTTATTTAAAGACCTAATCAATGATACAGAGATACCTATTATTTTTATGGGAATGCCTTGGAGTAGATATCTCGTTGAATCAAATCAGCAATTAGCACGTCGGATATCATACCGATATACCATTCCACCTTTTAGGATCAGCAGTAACGAGGATCGTGATGATTATAGAAGGCTCTTGATGTGCTTATCAGAGGCATATGGACTTTCTAAAAAGATTAAATTGGAAGAAATGACAATGTCGCTAAGGTGTTTTAGTGCAACGAGTGGAAATCTAGCAGCTACGGCTAATCTTGTTCGTGATGCTAGGATGATGTCTGAAATGGAAGACATGAAAGTAGATACGGATTTGTTTGCTGAGGTTCTTAGCAGCTATGGTATTGATGAGCGAAATAATGCTTTTTTACTGCCGATTGACAGGTTAGTGTTGAGAGAACTCATCGTTCATTCAGACTGGCATTTTGGGTATAGGGCAAATAAAAACGCGATCATCGATGCTGAATATGTTGAGTTTGGAGTATCAAAAGGCAATAAAGTGTTTTGTCTGGCAGGATAAATAATAATGATAGTTTGTTTCAAGGTAAGACGTTATGTTGCTTGATCGATCACGACCTAATGCTCAGCAAAAATTTAGTGATTACTTGAATGATTTGGGAAAGAAAAATGGTTTTTCTGATATCCAAACCTTTAAAAAATTTCTAATAAATTCCTCTAAAAAATGGTATTGCATCTATTCTTTTGACAGCATCAACATATTTAGAATTATTTCTGGGCTTTATATTGAACTTGGTATTGATCAAGTAGAAGAGTCGGATGTTATGCGGTCACAATGTTTCAGGTGCCTCGATCGATACTCAGAAAACTGGTCATGGAATAAGATAGCTGAATATCCATGTGTAGGGCCGACCTTTACTAGTAAAAAATTTGAGCCATTACAGCAATTATTTAAAACTAAAAATAAAGAAGAATATTGTGGTTTGATACAGTGTTCTATGAGTAAGCTTGGACTACATAATTCACCTCTGTCAGATAGGATTTATTTCGCTGATCTAATCCCAGAAGGAACTTTATCTTTAAAGAAATATGGATTGATCAAGACGTATCTATAGAATAGTTTTAAGATTTTGGTGAATTTTGGATATTATACTGTCAATTGTGAGATCATTGAGATGCTTCTCGCCAGACCTAGCATCGAACCAAATGAATGCTTAGTCAGCTATTTGATTCGAATATCAGAGAAAAATGGCTTTAAGCACATAGGTCATTTGCTGCGTCAAGCTGGTTTGGCTTGGAAAAATAATCGTGTACCAGTTCATCAGATTTTAACTGGTGAGTTTGATCTTACTGTGTATTTGTTACAGCTTGGGTTAACAAGTTGTTCCTCTAAAATTGAGCCAGTATTTCATTCTTTTCAACACGTTATTGATACCCCTTATCTACTTGTGAAGTATCCAAAGGTCTGTCCAGATTGTATCGAAGAATTAGGGTTTTGTAGATTTGAATGGAGCTTATTGCCATATCTTGCATGTGTTCGACATGGAAAGTTATTGATAGATACGCACTCTGGTACTGGCAAACGACTGAATTGGTATCGTAGGTATTTAAATAAGTTTGATGATACGGATGTTATCAATTCATTAAGTGATGTTGCTCCGTCTGAGGCAATCAAACTCAGTCAATATATTGAAGCACTGTTACAAGGAGGAAATGGAATTCCTTGCCCTAAAATTCTGCAAGGTTTGGAGCTCCGAGAATCTCTTAGCTTAATTCATTTTATTGCTCATTATAGATCAAGGTTATTGGGTGATTCGTTTCAACCTCTTTCAATAACGAATGGTGAGCTTGTTCAACATTATCAGTACGTATGGACAATGCTTGAGAATTGGCCAGATGCTTACTACAAGTTTCTCAACCAATATCTTGAGCATCCGATGAGCAAGAAAGGAGTTGGTGGTCTACATAAACATTTTAGGGATTTATATGAGTCTCTACATCGTCAGAGTGAAAACAAAGGGATTGCTCGGATAAAAGTTGAATTTGACCATTACATAGAGAAATATTGGCCTAGTGTCTTAGAATCGAAGCGTATAACACGCATCCAGTTAACTACTCTAGAAAGAAATATTCTTTCAAAAAAGGAAGCTGCCAAAATTCTTAATTGTCATCCAGATAGAGTAGATAAATTAGTACAACAACAAAAGCTTACACCTCGTGTTTTTGAAGGGAAAAAGCACTATTCCCGTGAACAGGTTGAGGGTCTTGCAATACAGATATCCTCAAATTGGACGATGGATGAGGCTTGTGAGGCGTTACAGCTCACAAGATATCAGCTAAAGCAGTTGTTAGATGCTGGTATATTACATACGCTTCAGCGCCCAGATACGTTCAACCGAGATTGGATCGTTGATAAAGTACAATGCCAAGAGCTGATAGCGAGTTTTTGCCAGAAAGCACGGAAGTCTAATCCACCATCTGGATCGCTATCAATGAGAAGTATGCAGCGTAGAGGTTACTCAATAGTTCGATTAGTTCTAGCTATGCAAGCTGGGCAGATTGAATTTGGGTATTCCCACGATGTTGATCATCCTTTAAGTTGCAAGCAATTTACAGATTTTACTTTAAATAACTATTAATTTATTAGCCAAAGAAAGAGGCCATTATTGATTTCTTATCAACCCTCTTATTTTCTTTACTCTAGAAATTTGGGTCTTAATGATCCAAAAAATTTATTGACTTGATCTAATCTGATAAAAGGTGTTTGAGAGATATAGATTTACAATCTATATCTCTCATAATTTTACAAGAAGCTCTTAGACCTTCTTGTAATAAATCACATCGTAAATCCTTCTCTATTATTTGCACCAAATAATAAGGCCATCTCTCATTACAAAATGGCTTCTACATCCCACTTTGCGCCAGATGGATGGGGTTAGTGTAATGGTACTATTATGGTGTACTTTCCATTTCCAACGAGGTCTTTCTTCGGGCAAAAGGTTTAATTGGATTTTTGCTCCGCAGCTACATGGACATTCAAAGACTGCTAGCCACTCATTCCCTTTAATACCGATGATGTAAACGGTATGAGAATGTAGTGGAGAGGGAATTTCTGCATCATCATTTAAGATTAATGCTTTATAACGTGGTACTGACGAATGAGATTCATCAATATCAGATGTTTCTGTTGAAATATCCTTGAGCTGTCTATTATTAAAGAAAAAATGCCATATTTGTCGATGGTAAATACACAGTATTACTAATATTCCTATTAAGAATATTAGTAAAATCAGGCTTAACGATTTAGGCATGTTGGAATTCCGGAGCTGAATCTTCAAGGAATAGAGGTGTATCACCTCGACCTGCATATTTTGCTAGGTAAGGGCAAAATTCTCCATCGGATTCACACATATGGTCATTCTCTCGAAAATCAAAAGTGCGCCTTGCACTATCAGCATTACTAACTCGTCTAAAGCCTGGATATAACCTTGCAATTAATTCATTGGCAGCCATCGAAGCAATCATCATATTGAATGTGATTACAGCAGGACGTTCAACATGGACATTACGCATGTAACCCTCATGTCTTTGCCCTTCATATACGGCAGGATTCCTTCTAGCCATACCCTCATCTCCGACAAGCTGAAGTGATACCATTCCTCGACCAATCAAACTTGATTTATCTGGTTGTAGGTAATGGACACTCCCACAAGAACATGAAACGCCACCAAGACCATCAGCATCAAGACGTATGCCTAAGTCAAAATATGGAATGGAATAAAAAACTGCTAAGCGATTTAAGTAATAACGTCCTTCGACACTATCCATACAACCAAATAGCACATCACATTCTGTAATTTGACGCATAACCTCAAGATTTATTAGGTTTTTAGAAATGGGTTCAACAACAGTTCCTAAACCCATAGATTCAATAGCTTCTGCTAGGACATCGACTTTGAAACGTTCATCAACTGTGTCTTGATAGGTGGTATTGAGGATTCGATTAAGATTCTTTTCTTTAACTACATCTGGATCAATAAGCTTAAGATTTCCTATACCTAATCTTGCTAGCTGTTCAATTAATGGGCTTCCTGTACCAGAGCATCCGACTACCGCTACTGATAGTTTACGCAATCGTGCATAGGTTTCTTCACCAAAAAATTGACCATTCTTTTCTTCAAAAGCTTGAGGCGCAGTTTTTTGATTTTCAGTATCATTATGCCAAAAAAGTAAATCATCTCCAGCGACAGAAATAGTATTTACGGTATGCCATCCACCTTGTCGGTCCACAACTCTGGCAAGAATCCTGCCATCTGGCAGCATAATGGCACTCATATGAGGAAACCCATCATCTAGCCATGCATATACAGATGAAAAGAGTCTTCGATCCGAAATATCATCAGTCTTACTGAATCTATCAAAACCATTGGGATGACTATGTATCTTTAATACAGCCATTCCTTTCTTTTCAGCTTCAGGAAGTATTGAGTCAAGGATGTCAGTTTTCCATGTAACCTGATCTTCTGTACGAATGCAGTCTTCGTATGGAAGTGCGATGATTTGGTTAATCATCAAAATATGAGAATTTTCCCCATGGTAACGACCGCATAAAGCTAATGCTACAGCTTCTTTACCATCTCCTGGAAATAGGTGTTCTTGGAGGGCAGCATATTGCTGCCCCGTCATACGAAGTTTGTATTTCATATGACACCCTTTTATTTACATAACTCGTCATCAAGCCAAGACTTGATGCGTTCTACATGAATAGTTAGATCGTCAACCCCATGTCGCCAGCCATAATGTCGTGACCATCGTTGCCATTGCTGTCCACAAATGGTATGTGGAGCTAAAGCATTAATCATTCGCCCATCTGCACGTGCTAAGTCTGGAAAGAAATACACCATATCCAAAGCTGCTAATGGATATCCAGAAGTAATAATAATTGCAGCTTTAACCGTGGAATGATTATAGCCAGGTGGGACAGGGAAGTTATTTAAGATGATATATGGAATACCATTATCTGTAATTGCCTCCCAATTAGGATGATTTTTATCAAGAAAAGTTGTATCGGTTTCTGGTAAACTGAAATCACGTCGAAGAGCGGATGTCGATTGGATTGCCATATTCACATCTACGATATTATTTTCACCCTCGGTATTTTCTTTGGGGATAACAATAAATCGTTCAAGTCCTGGAGTATCTAGTCTTACAATTTGTTCTGGTGCTACAGTTTCAACTTTACCCCCGTGAAGACGTTGGCGAAGTGTAGAGTCTGAAGGTGATTTACTAGCTAAACCTAAAATCTCAGCACCTGTAAGCACATCTTTTTCTGTTTCGTAAAATGCATCATCAATACGTAAACGATATTTACGAGCTTTAGGTACGGGTTTACCTGTTTTGGAGTGGTTCTCTAGATCGAGAAGGTCAACTTCAATATTCTCGGCATCAATAGCATGTCCGTGAATATTGTTTTCATTGTTACTGTTACTATTGGTCATTTGTCATGATCCTTTACTGGTGGCTCAGTTAAACAGGTGCACACCAACAGAGGGCCAAGAATCTTGCGACTTGTCCAACTATCCGTTAGAATTGGGTTTCCTACATCCAGATCTAACGTGAGGTGCGTAGGGCTTAGAGCCATATGCCTTTCCTGCGTGAAAATCTACCAAGCCGACTTTTATAAAGTCGGCTTTTTAATTCATGATACCATCATTCTTTTCTCCAAAACTTCAAGATCTGCTTGATAAAGCAGGCAGAAATCTTCTGGGTATAAGTTAAAAAATGATGGTAAGTCATTAATTATTTTGGTTTTATCTTTTTGGCAAAACTCTAACATCAATTTTGCAAAACGTTCAGGGTACTCTCTTTCTAGAGGATATGGTTCCACCTTTCTATAGCCATACATACTCATTTGACGCCAGAGAGTTGCTGATTGACGTTCGCTAATATCACCTATATTTTTTGCCTTTACTATTAAAGCTGCCATGGAAACTTTCCAAGCTAGTTTATTTGCAGCATAAGTTTTTAAGTTGGTTGTTTGTAACTGGCCTTTAATAGATTCAGTTGGTACTAAAAACTCAGCTGCGAATTCATTTGCCTCTTCTTCCATATCAATTGAGGGAGCAAATTTATGAAGAACTAAGTGACCTAATTCATGAGCTAAAGTAAATCGAATTCTATCATTTGGCTGATTTCTATTTAGAAAAATACAGGGAGGGCTATCCTGAGTCTGTAGTGATACGCCATCAATATGGTCCTCACCAAAGTCACAGTAAAATATATAAACTCCAGATTTTTCAATAATTTTTGTTAGATTTTCAATAGGATCTAATCCTAAACCCCATGCTTTACGTAATTTTCGAGCTGCTTCACTAGCAGTACTCACATTAATATGAATTTGATAATGGGGTAATTCTAATGTTTCTTCTAAATGAGAAAACAGATTTAAAGCGCTTAGATTTGATGATTTTATTGTCATTTCTGCATTAATTTGACTCAGAATTTTTGCAGTTGTGGTCGCTTTCTTTCTGTAGGCATGTAGACTAATCGGTGAAACTTTGAAATGGTCAAGCTGAGTAAAAAAATTTTCAGGAAAATTTAGAACCTTAGCAAGTTGTTGTTTCGTTTCTTCTGAAGGTTTTAAATCACCTGCTTCAATTTTAGATAATGCTGCTTGAGTAATACTATTTTCCAAATTTTGGACAAGCTCTGTTTGACTCATGCCTCTTAGGTCACGAGCAATCTTTAACATGTCTGGGTTAAATGTACTCATATATCCTCCTCGAATCAAAAAACACTCTGACTCAATATCAAGAATAGAAGAAAAAATCATCCATGTCAAACATGCCTGTCAATTTTTCTTAAAAATATAACTAAATCTAATTTTGTTTCTATATATGGTGGGTTTTATTATGATTTTTACTCAAAAATACTATATATAGATTTTTTTTTGGAATATTTTATGTTTCTAAAGTTCCTTGATAGTTAAGAAACCTCCAAAAACAGCTCCCGTATCAATAAAAAAACAGTTCTGATGTAGGGGGCTCTAGCTATAGTTTGACAAAAATAGATTTCATTAACCCCTAATTGTTTTCAACATTGTATCCATATAATAACTTTTGATTGGATCCTAAAACTTGATTTGCGACACTATTTGTCGCTTAAATTTAATAAAACTTCTAGTTATGTACTTACTAGATGATAAACTTCTCAAGAAATTTTATATTCTTGCTAAGACTAATTGGTAAAATTTAGGAATATTTGGGGAATGCTTTTAGACAATAAAAACAGGGGTTATGTAGGCGCTGAGTTGAAAAAGCATTCTTTTGAGGGCTCAAAACTTGCTGTTCTTTCTAGCCTATTCACTTTATACGGCTTCTCATCCCTTAAAAAAGAATTATCTAAAGTTGATCAAACTCGCCTATATCTAACAGATTGGCAAGAACAGAGCCTACAATCACTAATCGGCACAACACATGAAGTACGATTACTGAACCAACTTGACCAGAAGCGAGTAGCTGCGGAATGCGCTAAATGGATCCGTGGAAAGATTGAAGTTAAAGCCAGCTTGACTAAGCAAGTAACACAAAACCTTATCCACCTCCAATCAAAACAGGTGAGCTTTGCGATCCATGGTAGTGCAACCATTTCTCCTATTGGTTTAGGTGATATTGGTTCAAATAGTTTGCAAATGAATATGGGGCTTACTGATACAGAAAGCTCTCAGCAGTTACTAACCTGGTTCGACAGCATCTGGGCAGATGAGATTAACTCTAAAAGCATAAAAAAAGAGCTAATTGAGAAACTGGATTATATTGCTGCAGATCAGCCAGCAAATTTTGTTTATTTCCTGACACTCTTTAATCTCTTCAAAGATTTCCTTGAGGATATAGATGAAGAGAACATTATCCGAAGTAAAACTGGATTCAAGGATACGATAGTCTGGAATAAGCTCTATAAGTTCCAGAAGGATGGCGTTCTTGGAGCGATCGACAAACTCGAGAAGCACAATGGCTGTATCATTGCAGATAGTGTTGGCTTAGGTAAAACCTTTGAGGCACTTGCTGTTATTAAGTACTATGAACTCCGTAATGATCGTGTATTAGTTCTCTGTCCGAAAAAATTAAGGGACAACTGGACCATGTACACTATCAATGACAAGCGCAATCTTCTTGCCAGTGATCGATTCAATTACGATGTGCTAAATCATACCGATCTAAGTAGAAGTAAAGGCTACTCTGGCGAGATCAATCTAGAAACTCTAAACTGGAATAATTACGACCTAATCGTAATTGATGAATCACACAATTTTAGAAATAATCCAAATAAAGCTGAAGGTAAAACGCGCTACGAACGTCTGCTAAACGACGTTATCCGTTCTGGGGTAAAGACAAAAGTTCTGATGCTCTCTGCTACACCTGTAAATAACCGAATGAATGATCTTAAGAATCAGGTCGCGTTTATTACAGAAGGCCAAGATACAGCGTTTAACGAGGTTGGCATCAAAAGCATTGAGTCCACACTAAAATTAGCCCAAAAGCAATTCAATCAATGGGTCAGTGAACCTGTAGAAAACCGAACTACCGCAACATTGCTTGATAGCATGAGTTTTGATTACTTCAAGTTGCTAGATATTGTCACCATTGCTCGCTCTCGCAAACACATCGAGAAGTACTACGGCACTGCCGACATTGGTCGCTTTCCAACAAGATTGCCACCAAAAAATATTTATTCAGACATCGATCTATCTAATGAATTTCCTCCATTAAAAGAGGTCAACAAAACCATTCGTAAACTGTCATTAGCAGGGTACTCCCCACTTAAGTTCGTCAGAATAGATAAAAAAGAAGAATATGCTCGACGCTATGACAAAGCTGTTGGTGGCGGCAAAGGCGTTTTCCGACAAGTTGACCGTGAGGAAAGCTTAATCCATTTAATGCGTGTTAACCTGCTTAAACGAATGGAAAGCTCAATTCACTCTTTTACATTAACCGTTAGTAAACTTTTAAACCAAGTCGAGAGTCTTCTTAGCAAAATTGATGCTCATGATTCAGACCTTATCGATGCACTAAATATCGAAGAGCTTCAAGATATTGAATTAGAGTCTACAGAGCTTGAGCAATTCATGATTGGCAATAAAACCAAAGTTTTATTACAGGACATGGATTTAATTCGTTTCAAACAAGAGCTCGAAGCTGACAAAATTTTCCTATCGAGCATCGTTGAAGCAGCAAAAGGTGTTACTGCTCAACGTGATGCAAAACTTGAGTTACTTAAACAAACCATTGCTGTAAAAGTTCGCAATCCACTTAACCCAGACAATAAGAAAGTAATTGTATTTACAGCCTTTGCTGTTACGGCACAGTACCTGTATAGCCACATTGCTCAATGGGCATCATTAGAGCTAGGTATCCATAGCGCTTTAATCACCGGTGGTGGAGCTAACAAAACCACGCTATCAGGGCTAGGTACTGACCTTAATAGCATTCTGACCACCTTCTCACCTGTTTCTAAAGAGCGGTCTAAGCTTGATCCTGATGCAACAACGCAGCTCGATCTGTTAATTGCTACTGACTGTATCAGTGAGGGACAAAACCTTCAGGATTGTGACACCCTCATTAATTACGATATTCACTGGAACCCTGTCAGAATCATTCAACGCTTTGGTCGTGTTGACCGCCTTGGCTCAAAAAACACGCGGATTCAACTCGTTAACTTTTGGCCAAACATGGAGCTTGATGAATATATTAATCTTGAGGCTAAAGTTTCTGGTCGCATGATGCTGCTTGATATTTCTGCTACAGGTGAAGAAAACGTCATTGATGAAAATGCAAAAGAAATGAATGACCTGGAGTATCGCAGGAAACAATTACAACAGCTTAAAGATGCTGTGGTAGACCTAGAAGATATGACAGGTGGTGTATCAATTACGGACCTAACCCTCAATGATTTCCGTATGGATCTGTCTGGATACATGAATCAAAATAATAAGGAAAATTTAGCTAAACTAGAAAAAGCCCCTTTTGGTTTTTACTCAGTGACACCAATCGACAAAGTGCTTGCTGAAGAAGGCATTAAACCAGGTGTTATTTTTTGCCTAAAAAACATTCGTGCAGGAGCTGAAGCCATACAAGTAGATTCAAACTACCCACTTGCACCATATTTCCTTGTATATGTATCTGATAATACAGTAGTTGAGTTAAACTTCACTCAAAGCAAAAAGATTATAGATCTACTCAAGCGGCAAGCATTTACGCATACAACTGTGGCATCACAAGCAGTTGCGCTCATGGAGAGCCGTACCCGTCATGGACAAGATATGGAACATTATCAGCACTTACTAGCCGTCGCGGTGGATAACATTGCAGGTAAGAGTGAGGAAAAAGGAATTGAAAGTCTATTTATTAGAGGTGGCACCGTTTTAAGTGCAACTAGTAGTCAAGGTATAGAGGACTTTACTGTTGTTTCCTATTTGATTCTTACTGACAATCTAGGTAGTGAATCATGAGTGACCAAATATTTGAAGGTTTTCTGAATGGTCTAGGGATTCCCTCTAGCTGCAATGTTGGTAAGCCCATTTTTAAAAAGCTTTTTTCAGATGCAACAGATGGCCAAAAAAGTATCCTAGATACTACAGATAAACTCTGTCTCAAGGATGATATTGAGAAGATTCGTTGGCTATATACGCTTAAACCGAACACGATCAATATTCCAGCCTATATCAATGACGAACGGGAATATTCTGAGATAGCGATTCTGCATTTTGAGTTATCAAATCCGAGCAGAATCAAGCGTATTGCTCAATTCGTAAACCGAGCTATCCCATACCCACTTGTTCTGCTATTTACTCATAATGACGCAACAAGTCTCAATCTTGCTCTGAGTGTTTCAGGTAAGCGAATCAATCAGGCAGACAAAACTAAATGGGTTATCGAAGATAGCTTCCTTACACCATGGATTACATTAAGCGCCCCAACCCAAGCTGAACAGGACTTTATTCAGAGTCTAAGTGTTAGTAGTTTGTCATTTAAGTCTTTCTATGATTTTTATAATTCGCTTATCGAGCGCATTGTAGCCCTGAGCTGTGTTGAGCATAGTGGTATTTTTCGTATTGAAGGACCTCAGGATACATCTACAAACAGATTGGAAATACTTCGCATGCTAGAAAAGCTTGAGCTTAAAAGAGCAGAGCTTGCTAACAAATTAAAAAAGGAAAAGCAAATGGGCAAGCAAGTCGAGCTAAATATTCAGTTTAAAAAGATTAATGATGAGATAACCCGTCTTAAGGCTAATCTCTAAAAAGGTATTGAAGATATGAGTAATTCACAAAGTGAGAACACCATGAAGCACGTCACCCCAGAAGAAGGTCAAAGTGCAAATATCATTGCTGAAAATCTCGAGCGTTTGAGAGAATTTCTACCCGATGCATTTACTGAGAATGGCGTTAATTTTGAAACCCTGCGCCAATTGCTAGGCGATGCTCAAGTATTGGATGAGGGTGAAGAGAAATATGGTTTGAATTGGCATGGAAAGAAAAAGGCACGTCAAATTGCTTTAACTCCCTCAACAGGAACATTGCTACCATGCCTTGAAGAGAGTGTAGATTGGGATACCACTAAAAATTTGCTGATTGAAGGTGACAATCTTGAGGTACTCAAATTACTTCAAAAGAGTTATGCCAACAAGATTAAGCTGATTTATATCGACCCCCCGTACAATACAGGTGAAGAGTTTATTTATCCGGATAACTATCAAGAGAGCATTGATACCTACCTAAAATACAGCGGTCAAATAGATGCCAATGGCATGAAATTTTCTAGCAAAACAGAGGTTGCTGGAAGAAAACACACCAATTGGTTAGATATGATCTATCCGCGATTAAAGTTAGCTAAAAATTTACTTCGTTGGGATGGTGTCCTTGCTATTTCAATCGATGACAATGAGCTACCTCAACTGTGTGCCATCTGTGATGAGATTTTCGGTGAGGTAAACCGGAAAGTCATCGCGGTAAAAATGAGTGAAGCTAGTGGCCTAAAAATGGGAGCTGTTAAGAAAAATGGAACTATCCCTAAGTTAAAAGAATATCTAGTTTTAATTAAGAAAAATGGTGTGAGAGATATTTTTCTGGAACCTATTCCCAAAGCAACATGGGATACTGAATACAATATATTTATTGAAGGAATGAATAAAACTCATAAAGAGTTTATTGATCAAATTCAAAGAGCAGAGCACATAACTGATGAGATGATAAACCAATTAGATGAATTATCATCTAATTGGGAAGCCAAATCTGTTGCAGAAAAGATTAAAGAAGTTGGAGTTAGCAATGATGAAAAAGAGACTTGGTTAAAAGAGAATGCTTATAGAATTTGCCAAGCAACAACTTCCGCTTCAGTACTAAAGATTGCTAATGAGAAAAGGAAATCATGTGACGCCCCTTTGTTTTTTGTTCCAAGTGTAAAAAGGGAAATCGCATACTTTGTAAAAGCAACCTACTCTAACGAAAGCTCTAAACCAAGACTGCAATTAATATTTGCTGAAGATAACCTTGCAATTCACCCTGGAGATATCTGGACTGATATTAAAACGACAGGACTAGATGGCGAGGGCTATGTAAGCTTCAAAAATGGTAAAAAACCTTTACGGCTCCTAGATCGAGTCATTTCTGCATGTGTTTCAGATGGCGACTACGTAATGGATTTCTTTGCTGGATCAGGAACATCTGGCGAGGCTGTTATGAGAAATGCTATTAAAAGAGCCATAAATCTTAATTTTATTTTAGTGCAACTTCCTGAGCCCCTTGATCCCAATAATACTGAACAGGAAGAAAGTTTTACTTTCTGTAAGTCAAATAATTTAAAGCCTTTAGTATCCGAGCTTACACGATATAGATTGACTGCGGCTTCGCAAGATTTAAAAAGTTTAAACAACTCAAATTTGAATGCAGCCTTCGGATTCAAAAAATTTAAATTATCAAGCTCCAATATCCGATTATGGAATCCTGATCAAACAGATCTCGAAAGTACATTGTTATCGCATGAAGAACATCTCATCGGAAAAAGAACTGAACAAGATATCCTCTACGAGCTACTTCTCAAACGAGGTGTTGATCTGACAGCACCTATCGAAAAGCGTGAGGTTTTAGGCAAGAATCTTTATAGCATTGGTTACGGGGCACTATTCGCTTGCTTAGATGAATCTATTTCCCGCCATCAAGTTGAAGATATCGCTCAAGCACTTATCAATTGGTACAAAGAACTAGCACCTGCCAGTGAAACTCATATATTCTTCAGGGATAGTGCTTTTAACGATGATGTTTCAAAAACCAATATGGTCGCCATTCTGGAACAGAATGGTATTAGCCATGTCCGTAGTCTATAGGTGATGAAATGACCGATGCCCAGCCGCATCTCCACAGAGTTAAGTTAAGTGGATTTAAGTCTATCAAAAGCTTAGACCTGCAAATGAACCCTATTAATATTTTAATTGGGGCAAATGGATCTGGGAAATCTAACTTTATTTCTCTGTTCACGTTTTTAAGAAATTTATCTGAAGGCAAGCTACAAACCTATGTCGAGAAGAATGGATTTGCTAATACATTTTTCCATTTTGGATCAAAGACAACAAAGAAAATTACATTAGAGATTGATGTTGGTAGTAACGGCTATCATGCGGAATTTGTTCATGGTGAGTCAAATGATGCCCTCGTATTTGAACAAGAGTATTGCACCTTTACTGGATCAAGCAGACTCTTTCGCGTGAAAGGAAAACTAGGGGAAAGTGGACTCATACCAGGAGGAGAAGCTGATAGTGATTATGTGAAAAAATATACTCGCCAATACATGGAAAACTGCCGTGTATATCACTTTCACGACACCAGCTCTACTGCGGCCTTTAAACAAGCTCAAAAACTTAGCTCAAGCGTTTATTTACAGCCGGATGCTGCAAATTTGGCACCCTTTCTTCGATTCCTAAAAGAAAATTGGCATGACAGTTATCAAGATATTGTTGCAACAATACAAACCGTTGCACCTTTCTTTCATGATTTCTTTCTTGTACCTCAAGGGACAACTGGCGATGAATCACTACTATTAAGATGGATTCATCGTGACCATGACGCTCCCTTCTCTGCCAATCAACTTTCCGATGGTACAGCTCGATTTATTTGTATGGCTGCCTTGTTTCTTCAGCCCGAATGGCTAAGACCTCATACCATTATTCTGGATGAGCCAGAACTAGGACTACACCCTGCTGCTCTTGAGGTATTGGCTGACATTATCAAATCCGTATCAAAACAATCACAGGTAATTTGCTCAACCCAGTCAGTAACATTTGCAAACTACTTTGAGCCTGAAGACTTTATCGTGGTAGATCAAGAAAAAGGCGCCTCTCATTTTTCTAGACTGGATCGCAAAAACCTAGAGATTTGGTTTGAAAGCTATCAGATGGGCGATATATGGACGAAAAATCTCATTGGAGGTCGCCCAGAATGGTAAGGATTGGTATTTCAGTAGAGGGAGTCACCGAGGAACGCTTTGTAAAAATGGTGTTGGCTCCCTATTTAGCAGATAAACAAATCTTTGTTACAGCAATATCCATGGGTGGAGACGTCAAACTAGATCGAGTTAGAGCTGAGCTAAAAAAGATAGCATATGGCTTCGATTATGTTTCTACCTTCTACGACTTTTATGGTTTCAAAGGGAGAGCGGATGATGAGTCCAAAGGCTCCCTCGAACGTAAAATGAAAGATCATGTTCATGAAAATATTAGGAACCGAATTATCCCTTATATTCAAATGTACGAATTTGAGGGGTTGTTATTTAGCTCACCAGAGGCTTTAGCAACTCACTTACAAGACCCTTCGGTAATTGAGTGGTCTACACAAGTTCTTCATGAGTTTGAGAAAAATCCAGAAAGAATTAATAACTCTAAAGAAACAGCCCCATCCAAGCGACTAGGGCAACGAACAAAATATAGAAAAACAACACACGGGCCTAATATTGCCAAGGAAATAGGCATAGAGAAACTTCGAGAAATGTGTAATGGATTCGATGAATGGTTGAATCAAATGGAGGAACTTGCTGCATGAAACTGCATTTTGAGGATAACCTGGATTATCAACAGGCTGCTATTGATTCTGTAGTAAGTCTATTCAAGGGACAGGAAGTATCTCGTTCAGAGTTTACGGTTACCTTCCGCCCTAATACCGGACCTAACCTATCATTGGGAATGGATGAGAACCAATTAGGCGTTGGCAACCGATTACTGCTGGTTGATGATGAAATTGAAGAAAACCTACGCCATATCCAACTTAGAAATGGTCTAAAACCTACCGAAAAGCTCACTAGCGGTGACTTCACTGTAGAAATGGAAACTGGTACAGGTAAAACCTACGTTTATCTTCGAACCATTTTCGAGCTTAATAAAAACTATGGTTTTACCAAGTTCGTTATTGTTGTCCCGTCAGTTGCCATTAAAGAAGGTACATATAAGACGTTACAAATCACCCAGGAACATTTTGAAGGACTTTATCCAAAAGCCAAAGGTTACGAATACTTCCTGTATGACTCATCAAAATTAGGTCAAGTGCGCAACTTTGCGACCAGTTCCAATATTCAGATTATGGTTACAACTGTTGGCTCCATCAATAAAGCCGACAAAAACAATATTTATAAAGAAAATGAAAATACTGGTGGTGAGAAGCCTATCGATTTGATTCGTGCAACTAACCCAATTGTTATTGTTGATGAACCTCAAAGTGTGGATGGAGGCTTAAGCGGTGCTGGAAAAAAGGCACTAGATGCTATGAATCCACTTTGTACCCTCCGTTACTCGGCAACCCATGTTGATAAGCATCACATGACCTTTCGTTTAGATGCTGTAGATGCCTATGAACGAGGCCTAGTCAAACAAATTGAAGTGGCGTCACTAGAGATAGAGAGTGGTCATAATAAACCGTATATTCGCCTAGAATCGACTCATAACCAGAAAGGCTCTATTACAGCCAAAGTAGAACTAGATATTCAAAGTGGGAAATCGGTTAAACGGCAAATAGTGACTGTTGAAGATGGTGCCCCATTAGAACAAATCACTGGGCGTTCAATATATGAAAACATGCAAGTTGGGACTATAACTTGCGGAAAGAATAATGAGTCAATTGAGATAAGAGGTGATGGATTCGATAAAACTTTGCTTCCAGGGGAAAGCATTGGCGGTATTGATCCAGATGAAATCAAGCGACTAATGATTCGTCGTACCATCAAAGAGCATCTGGATAAAGAGCTCCTCTTTGCTGCCAATAATAACCCCATTAAAGTGCTAAGCCTTTTCTTTATCGATAGTGTTGAGCACTATCGACAATATGATGCTGAAGGCAACCCAACAAAAGGAAAATATGCCCAGATTTTTGAAGAGGAATATCGCAAATTAGCTAAGTCTTCAGATTACCAAAGCCTCTTTGGAGAGATTGATCTACAAGCGAATGCAGCCGAGGTTCATAACGGTTATTTCTCTATAGACAAAAAAGGGCGATCCGTTGAAACAGCCGAGAAGAACCAGTCTGGTCGTGATGATGCAGAACGTGCATATAACCTCATCATGAAAGAAAAGGAAAAACTTCTCAGCTTTGATACCAAACTGAAATTCATCTTTTCCCACTCTGCTCTTAAAGAAGGCTGGGATAATCCTAACGTCTTTCAAATTTGCACGTTGCGAGATATGGGAACAGAACGTGAACGCCGCCAGACTATTGGCCGTGGCTTACGTTTATGTGTAGATCAGAGTGGTAACCGCCTACGTGGTCATGACATCAACACCCTGACAGTTATTGCAACTGAAAGCTATGAACAATTTGCTGATAACTTACAAAAGGAAATCGAGCAAGAAACAGGGATTCGCTTCGGCATCGTTGAATCACACCAGTTCGCGACGCTTCAAATTGCCGATGATAACGGTAATGTTTCCCCGCTTGGTGTTAAGCAATCTGAGCAAATATGGAATTTTCTAAAATCAGCTGAATACATTGACTCAAAAGGCAAAGTACAAGACTCACTGAGACAAGCATTAAAAGATAGTAGCTTCGAATTACCTCCAGCCATAAAGCAAACTCTGCTTGATTTGCATGGAGAGGAGCAAGCGAAACTCATCGAGACAAATGTCAGTAGCCTATTACGTAAACTTGCAGGCAAACTTGACATCAAGAATGCAGATGACCGTCAGATTATTCGTACCAGAGAGGCTGTTCTTCAATCTGAAGAGTTTAAAGCCCTCTGGGAGCGAATTAAATATAAAACCACTTATCGTGTTGAATTCGACAACCAAAAACTCATCCATGATTGTGCTGAAGCTATACGTCATTGCCCACCAATTACCAAAACTAGGGCTCAATTCCGGAAAGCTGATATTGCCATTGGTAAGGGTGGTGTAATAGCCGAAGAAACTTCCACTTCTGGTTTTACGACCATTCATGAACATGATATTGAGCTACCGGATATCATCACAGATCTTCAAGATAAAACGCAGCTTACTCGGAAAAGCATTGTTCAAATCTTACGAGATAGTATGCGATTAGAGGACTTTAAACGAAATCCCCAACAATTTATCGACTACTGTTCAGAAGCCATTATTAGAACTAAACGTTTAGCATTAGTTGATGGTATTCGGTACACCAAGATCGGCGACGATCACTTTTATGCTCAAGAGCTATTCCAACAAGAAGAGCTGAAAGGCTATCTCAAGAATACATTGGAAACGCAAAAGTCTGTTTACACTCATGTGGTCTATGACTCTGCTGGAATTGAGAAGTCATTTGCCGAGGATCTGGAGAAGAACGAGAAAGTTAAGGTTTATGCAAAACTGCCTGCATGGTTCAAAATTCCAACTCCTTTAGGAAGCTATAATCCTGACTGGGCTGTTGTAATTGACGATCAAGGACAGGAAAAACTCTACTTTGTCGTTGAGACTAAAAGTAGTACTTGGTGGGATGATTTACGCCATCTTGAGGGGGCTAAAATCAAATGTGGTGAAAAGCACTTTAACGAGTTAGGTAACAAGGCCACTAACCCAGCAAAATATATAAAATCTACAAACGTAGATGGAATTATGGGGTACGTGGATAGTTAATTGTCTTGAATTTTTATTGTGGGCATTAATGCCCACTGATGTGATTGAATGGGTGGCTTTAGATGATGCAATTGATAACAGATTCAATGGCGAATAGTTAGTTTACATTTGGATTTACGATATGTTGGTACAAAACAGTAAATGTCAGTGGATAATTCATAGAGAATCGGAGATCGTTCTAAAATTATGTCTATATATCGTGAGATAAAAAATGCATTTATTCTTGGATTGCGAATTTAATGGCTGGCATGATCAAGGTACAGGTGAGTTGATTTCATTAGGCTTAGTGTCTGCCGACGGCAAATATGAGTTTTATGAAGTGGTAAACTGTCAGAATCCTAGTCCTTTTGTTGTACAACATGTTCTGCCAATTTTAGGGCAATCCGCTATCCCTATGTGGGAGTTAGTGAACAAGCTGTGCAGTTTCTTATGGGAAGTGAACTCTCAAGGAGAGGAGAGCATTACTATTGTAGCTGACTATCCTTCAGATATAGAGTTATTTAACCGTATTTTGCTCTTAGGGCAAGGGCAATGTATCAATGTGCCTGTATTAGGATTTCTACTCGATTTGTCGCTCACGACAAAGAATTCTGCGATTCCCCACAATGCATTAGCTGATGCTAGAGCTTTGAGCAAAGATTATGCATTAAAGTACGCTAATAAGATCACAAAGTGAGTGAGCTTTGAATTTAGCTCTGCCTGACTAAAGGCGGCTTTTTATAATCTTATCCTACAATTTAATTTATAGACTTATGCTTCAAAAGGCTTAGTTGAGCGGGGGCTGGGCCATTTTTTTATAAACTTATCCTACAACTGACACTAAGATTGAGTTTAAACACCACTTCTTAGAACCCCTATATGTGCATGCATATAGGGGTTCTAAAGCTGGTTAAAGCAGCTGAGGTATCAGTTTTAACACTTTTTCAACTTTCAGTTTTTCCAGATGTGCGAGTCGTTGAAAACGATGATGAATCTGCTGAAGTTCATCTTTTAAAGCCTGTACTGCCTGTTTTAATGATGTAACAGGCACTTCAAAGCCAGTATGATCCTGACTGGCATCTGGTTTAAATTTGATCATATCTCCCTGATATTCACATAACACTTGAGGATGTCCAATCCAGAACTGTTTCAGATTACCTTGAGCCAGTTGCTCCCAAGCATGAATATCATTTAAATCTGAGCAACAGCGCGGTAAAAGTATCGGTCGCTGTTCGGCATCAAGCAATACATAGCCACCGTTCAAAGAGGTATTTTTAAAAACGGTCTCTTTTAGAATTTTACTCAGATAAGCATCAGAAATATCTTGAATGGCATAGAACAAACAATCAGTTGCTAAAGGCTGAGACGAATTCTTCAATCCATCAGCTTGCAAACTTTGCTGACGATCATCCAAATCTAGCACTGGAATAAAGCGTATATCCATCTCGTTATTCTCATTTTGAGTCATTGTTATAAATACCGCAGCTTCATATTTTGATTGTGTCAGCTACTTGAAAAAAGTATGCAACAAATACGCTTCACTGTCGCTCAGTTTCAGACGAATATTGTTGCTAGCATCGCATTTTTACTGGCTCATTTATTTTTTTTAAAGAGCCAAGCTCGTATTTCAGTGATTAAAAACGAGGTCACAATTTAAATGGCTTTTATTTTTCAACTTGATAATAAGTGCCACCTGCATAGACATTGTGTCCAAAACCGCAGCCAGAATTATTGTCATTTTGCTCAACAATTATTTTTCGACCATATTGATCCTGACCGAATTTGAGGTCAATCTTACAATCTTCATAACGATACTGAGCCTGATGAGCAGACAAAGGCATACGGGTTTCAAAAGAACCCATATTAGGGCCGTAAATCAAACCACGTAAACCAAAATAATAACCATCAAATGCAATGCGATAAGTCTTGGCGGTTTTTGAAACAGTGATGCTACTCCATTGTCCAAAGCCAGCCGATGTAACATATTCGCCTTCAATTGTATTGCTGACTTTTGGCAAGGTGAGCTGTTTTAAATTGTATTGACTGACTTTGGAGTCTGGTGTCCGTAGAAACCATGCTCTAGCCCATAAAGGTTTACCAAGTTTGGCATAGCTCAGACCAACATTATTATTGGCGAGTTCAACATCACGGTCGGAAAATGTGATTTTGTCATCTTCAGCATTTAACTGGCAAAATTGTGTCCATGCGGCCTGATATTCAAAATATTCAATAGCCTTGGCGTATTGCTTTTGGTCGTAGTATTTTTTACCTAAAAGCGCATCACTTTTGACTTTGGCGCAGCCTTGCTGTAATTCCTGTTCAAAACTGAGTTCGGCAAAACTAAGCGGTGAAACCAAAATGCCACAGGTTAAGCATGCAAAAAGAGAATATTTTATTTTCATTGTTGAGCAAGTGTCGTTTAAATATTTATTCTAAAATTCTTTGCTTATAAAGAAAACCACTGCTCTGTAAACCAGTACAAGGCAGTGGATAAGGATTTCATGCGAGAAGATTAAGCCTCAATCTTCACAGCATAAGGGAAAGTATAAACATCACAATTGGGTCCTGAGCCAATCCGATCAATCACTGCAAAATCGCTCGGAGATTCAATGGTTAGCAATGGATGATGCCAAGTTCCCGCACGATAATTGACACCTTGAGAACCATCGCTGATAAAAGCATGAATCTGATCAATATCGGGCTGCTGTGCATTTAAACTGGGCGCAACAACAATCAGAAATGCTTGTCCCTGCATGGGAATAAAAGCTTGAGATCCGTGGGGATGGCGCTCTAACATCTGAATAGTCAATGGTAGCGTGGTGGTTTTAATATTGCGGAAAATACTAATCCCAGCCTTGGCTTCACCCTGAATTTCAGTTTCGACCAGACCATGATAACGTTCTGTATGGGCATCATTGATATGGAAAAATTCATGCCCTGTACAGCCAATCACTTCGCCGAAAGGGGCAAAGTTTTCATTGGTCAGCGACAAAATTTTAATCACAGTTTTTGACATATTGTTCTCGGCTTAAGCCCGTTTTCCCCAAAGACGAATACGACTAATTCCGCCATCTGGAATCATATTGACACGGATATGAGAGATTTTTTCATGCGCTAAAATGTCATTGATATAGTCATGAATATGATCCATTTGCATATCCTGAGCATTGAGCAGGAATGGCCAGAACATACTTTGTGGAATCAGTTGCGGGTCGGTTGCATCTTCAATATAAACTGCTTGAATCGATACTTGCGCAGGATAGTTGCCCTTAAAGTGGGCGGTATCAATTTCAATTTTCTCAATTTTTCCTGCTTGTCCCAACGCCAAAATACACCAGTCAAAGCCTGGCGCACGACGACGTTTGGTTTCCCAGCCATCACCCATATTGATGCCACGTCCGGGATTGATCAGGTTACGGGGATGACCAAAGTGTGCGTCACTGTAGGCAATCACTCGTCCGCCATTTTGCAAAGCTAACAAATCAAGCGTTTCTGTGCTATTCGTGCTTTGAATTTGTACTTCACCATAGATGCGTAAACGTGCTACACCGCCATCTGGAAAAATATTAATACGGATATGGGTAAACACGGTTTGGTTTTCAATATCAAAAATATGATGCTGACTCGGCCCCAAAATACTGTTGGCTAAAATGGGCTGCCATAGTGCATTTTGAGTGTCATCATTTGGTGCATAGCAGCCCTCTAATGAAGCAGAAGCAGGATAGTTTCCTGTAAAAAACGTGGTATCGACATCTACTGCCTTGATTTTACCTGCAACGCCCAGTTTTACGATACACCAGTCATAACCAGAATGACGTTTACGGCGGGTTTCCCATCCATCCATCCATTTGCCATGATCATCGAATTTATCTTCGACAAAAATAGGTGCTTCAAATTGCAACATACGTTTTGCTTCTGCAAAAAATTCATCTGAACATTCAACAATTTGTGCGCCAATACGGCTATCTGCCAGATTGGTTAGGGAATGCAGTTGATTTGGAAGTTCAAATGCTGGAGCGAGAAGCGTAGCCATAAGTGATATACCATTATTTGCAATGAGATGATAAAAGTTTAATTGAATACGGGTGCATTTTTACCTCAGAATGAGAAAAAGTGCATCATCATTGCACTTTGCTATGCAGGGTATATGCCAATTCCAATAATAGGCTGTATTTCCCTACACATGGCATGGTTTTAGCTATAACACGGATAATGTTGCAGGATACATAAGGGGGATTACACAATGAATATTGTTATTATCGGTGCAGGTATGGGCGGTTTGACGACTGGAATCGCATTGAAAAAATTTGGGCATCAGGTCACGATTTATGAACAAGCCGAGCAAATTCTTCCTGTCGGTGCTGCAATTTCATTGTGGTCAAATGGCGTAAAATGCCTGAACTATTTAGGGCTGGGTGAGCAAGTGGCCAAGCTTGGTGGGGTCATGGATCAACTGGCTTATGTCGATGGTTTGACTGGCGAAGTGATGACCCAGTTTAGCTTGCAGCCTTTGATTGATGAAGTCGGACAGCGTCCTTATCCCGTTTCTCGTGCCGAATTACAAAATATGCTGATGGATGAATTTGGTCGTGAAGACATTCATTTGGGCAAACGTATGGTCGCACTGGAGGATCAGGGCGAACAGGTCGTGATCCAGTTTGCCGATGGTTCAAATATCAGCGCGGACTTGTTAGTGGGTGCTGATGGAACGCATTCAATCACCCGTGCCCATGTGCTGGGTGATCAGGTAGAACGCCGTTATGCAGGTTATGTCAATTGGAATGGCTTGGTTGAAATTTCGGAAGAATTGGCCCCTGCTGATCAATGGACCACCTTTGTAGGGGAAGGCAAACGGGCCTCTTTAATGCCTGTAGCAAATAATCGTTTTTATTTCTTTTTAGATGTGCCATTAGATGCGGGGCTTGAAAATAATAAAGCCCAATATCAAGAAACTTTAAAGGGCTATTTCACAGGCTGGTGCGCACCTGTTCAACAGTTGATTGAACGTTTGGATCCGCAAAAAACCAATCGCGTTGAGATTTGTGATATCGAACCGTTTACCCAGTACCATAAAGGGCGTGTGGTCATTGTTGGTGATGCCGCGCATAGCACCACGCCTGATATTGGTCAGGGGGGGTGTCAGGCGATGGAGGATGCGATTTATCTGGCGCGTTCGCTCCAGATCAATACATTGGGAGTAACCGATGCATTACGCCGTTATCAGGACAAACGTAATGAACGTGCCAATGAGCTAGTTTTGCGTGCACGTAAGCGTTGTGATGTAACCCATATGAAAGATGAACAGGTGACATTGTCTTGGTATGAAGAACTGCGTCAGGAACAAGGTCCACATATCATGCGCGGTATTATTAATAATATTGTAGGTAATCCGCTGGATTAATGCGCTGTGATTCGACTTCTTTCATCCGTGTTTAAATCCTGTTGATTTCTCTTCGATACGGAGAAATAAAAGGGGCTGATGAAAGAAGTCTCTTGAAGATTCATTTTAAAATAAATTTTAAAGACAGCCTCGGCTGTCTTTTTTACATTTGGTAATTATCGTATGACAAATCGTTAAGCACTTCGTATTTCAGTCACGTTAAGCTAAAGACAAATAACGATGATATGAGTACATAATAATGAATGCGATCTTGCTTGCAATAGAACCCAATGATCTCGAAATTTTAATGATTGAAGCTGAAAGCTTAGATGAGATTTATCATGCGACCTCGATTCGTTCAAAATTGAATCTGGGCGAAACATGGCAGGCACTCCATGCGCTCTTAACCAAAGATCTAGACCAACAACATGCGCTTCAATTTGCGATAGAAGCCGAATATGCTTTTTCTCATCCTTCTTTGAGTGTGGCTCATGTACGATACAATCCTGTGATTGAAGTTGATGAGATTGCCAAAGCATTAGAGCAGATTTCGATGGATGATTTTAAACATCGTTATGATCCAGCGTGGTTAAACCAACACAAGCTTTTCCCGTTTCAATGGGGCAAAGATGTCGATAAAGAGCAGCGTGAACTACTGATGTTATTTGGCCAGCTTAAAAATTTTTATGAGCTGGCAAAGCAACATAATCATGCGGTGATCAGCTTGCAAAGTAAGCAAATTATGTCAGATGTATATTATATGACTCAGGCTTCATCTAACTGACGTTGCATCAACACCAGATCACGCCATTGTCCAAATTTTTGTCCAACCTGCGGCAGATAGCCCGTTTGGACAAAACCTAAATGTTGATGCAGCACCAGAGATGCCGTATTTTCACTATCAATCGCCCCGATCATGATGTGAAAACCCTGTGCTGTTGCAAGTTCAATCAGCTTGTGCATTAAGGTTTTCCCAAGTCCGCGGCGTTTGTAGTCAGGTGAAATAAAGACCGAGTGTTCAATGGTGTGTTTATAGCCGCTGATCGTGCGAAACGCTGCATAATAAGCATACCCTGCGACACGCTGTTGCACAGGATCATAGGCAATCCACATTGGGTACTGGTCCTGCTGTAATTGTTCAAACCAGTGCATATAGGTTTCAAGCGATTTGGCTTGATCGTTCCAATTGGCAACACCTGTCATAATTTCGTGATTATAAATCGCAAGAATCTGTTCTAAATCATCTTGGGTGGCGGGGCGCAACTGAAAATCCATATTGATAACCTAGTATAAAATCATAAAAATTATACGTCGAAAACCAGCGATAATGCTTACTTCAGATATGAAAAAAGCAAGTCCGAAGACTTGCTTTATAAACGCTGAATATCGATCAGCCAGTTTTTAAAAATGATATTTAATCAGGGCGCTGACATTGTGTTCATCACGACCTTTCATACCAAATTTGTTGTTCCAGACCGAATGCTCAACACCAAGATATAAGCGGGTATCTGGTGAAATATGTTTACCCAGATTCCATTTATATTGTGTCGTCCAGTTCAGTTCGCTAGCGTGATCACCTTCTGCGGTTGACCAGTCCAGAAAACCATCGACTAAAAATTCTTCTGATGAAACTTTAAATGGCAATGCATAGGCTGCGGTCATTTGGTAGTCATCATCCGTATTTTCGTTATTTGCACGATAAAAGTTCAAATTGAAATACTGAAAATACGGGACATTTAAATCGACTGCAAAACCGTAAAGGAAGTTATCGAAACTACTAAAGTCGTCGTTATTGCTTTCCCAAGTGGTTGAAATCAAGACATCCTTAATCGGACCATAAGACAGTGATTGTCCTGAGATTTCACTCAAACTAAAACGTGGTGAAAGCTCGAAATACGTGACTTTATGATCATCACCGCCGCGCATGCGATCCATGAAAAAGAAAACATCCGCGTATTTAACTTTAGCGGCGTATTCTAAAGTAACCGTTGTTTCTTCTTTATCCACAACTTCGTAATTTTCACCATATAAACCCGTGATACTAAAATCTTGCCAGACTGGTTTCGCTTGAACCATGCTGGTAACGGATAAGAGTGTGGCTGCAAGTACCCCAAATTGAAATTTCATCGCAAATATCTCCCCAGATAAAAAGCGAGTAAAGCATACAGGCTCTTTGCTAAAAATAAAGTCAAATTTGATCAAAGGTTAAAAATTACTTAATTATTTGTTATAAATTGGGGGAAAATAGACTTCTTTCATCATGGTTTAAACCCTCTTTTTTTCCATAGGGAGAAAAGGAATTGATCAAAGAAGTCTCGAAGTCTAAGAGTAGTAGCGCTGTGTGAAAGATTTAAATTGGATTGATTTCATTTTATGCAGATAACCATCGATCTGATCAATCCGATCAAGCTTGAGTTGAAAGAATTTTAAAAAGACTCTCTCAACTCAAAATAGCGTTAACTGCCACGATAGGTTGAATAGGCAAATGGACTAATCAACAAAGGCACATGATAGTGCTCATCTGCATTTTCAATAAAAAATTGAATAGTGACCTGTGGGAAAAAGGTTTTTAAATCGTGTTTGGCAAAATAAGGTGCAATATCGTATTCGAGTAAATAGGCGCCACTTTGTAACTCTTCCAAGCCGAAATCTTTTAGGCGACCATCATCATTGGTATATCCATTGCCTAATAAATTACGGGTTTTGGCATCATACAGACGGACTTCGACCTGAGGGGCGGGTTTGCCTAAATGTGTATCTAAAATATGGGTACTAATCATGCTTGTATTCCTTGACTCAAGCGTAATAATGCGATGGCAGCCAGTTGTTCATGAACAATTTTTTTCTCAGTTTCCAGATCATGCTGTAAACGTTGCTGTAATGCACAGAGAATTTGCTCACTGCTCAGTCCTGCCGCTTTAATCAAAAAGATAAAGCCAAATTTTTGTTCGTAAGCAACATTGCCTTCGAAAAGTGCGCGTTGGGTGTATTCATCTTGTTTGACCCCAGACTGTTCACGATCCGAAAAATTTGCTTCCTGTTCCGTCAATTCAACTTTGGCTTTTTTTTCACCAATACGTGGATGGGTTGCCAATGCGGTTTCAATTTCAGTCCATGTCCAGTTTTGACTTTGTTGCGCAGCAAGATCCATAAGGTTTTGCGCAGAGGCATATGGCCGTTGCTGGCTCAAAGTGTCGATCCAAGAAGGAATATGTACACATGCACTCAATAAGGGCGTTACTTGATGGGCTGCGGCATGGTTAAATTCGGAAAAATGCACCATATTCATCCAGTATTTAAAGCAAAAGATAAAACAAATCGAGCAATTACAATGCCAGAGAAATAGATATCTACAAAATCAAATAATGTAGATATCTATTCATTTATTTTAACTTTCAACAAGTGAAAATTTAAAAAACTAGCCTGCATATGGGTGATGTTGATACCAGTGTTGGGCAACATCATTACGACGACAAATCCAGACTTTATCGTGTGATTGTATGTAATCTAAAAAGCGTTGCAAAGCCTTAAAACGACCTGGGCGCCCTAAAAGACGGCAATGCATACCGATGGAGATCATTTTTGGTGCACTTTCACCTTCGGCATAAAGTACATCAAATGCGTCTTTTAAGTATTGATAAAATTGTTCCCCGCTATTAAAACCGCCCGGAGAGCAAAATTTCATATCATTGGATTCAAGGGTGTAAGGAATAATCAAATGAGGACGTGTTTCACCATCGATATTGGTGAGCGTTGTCCAAAAGGGTAAATCATCGCCATAGTAGTCGCAGTCGTATTTAATTTGTGGAAACTCGGCTAAAAGTTGACGAGTATTCGGGCTATCGCGTCCGGTGTACCAACCGATTGGAGTTTCTCCAAACAAGGCTTCAAGTACTGAAATCGCCTGATCCATATACATGCGCTCTGTTTCAATATCCATATCCTGATAATGGATCCAGCGCTGACCATGAGACACTACATCATAATTGGCAGATTTAATGGCCTCCACAATATAGGGATTACGAGCTAATGCCATTCCTACCCCAAAAATCGTCATGGGTAAGCCACGACGTTGAAACTCATTATGAATACGCCAAAAGCCTGCACGTGAGCCATACTCATACATCGAATCCATTGACATATGTTTGGCGGGAAAACTGGCTGCGCCAATAATATCCGACAAAAATTGCTCTGAACCCAAGTCACCATGTTCGATGTGATTTTCGCCGCCTTCTTCATAATTTAATACAAACTGCACAGCAACACGTGCTTGATTGGGCCACTCGACCTGCGGCGGCTGACCGTGATAACCAATCAAATCGCGTGAATATGGTGCACTCTGGATCTGATCGATCAGATCTTGGCCGCGTAAATATGAAGAACTCACAATGATGCATCCTTTTTGATCAAAATGTCATGAAAAGTTAAAAAATCAGCTTGCATATTTCTGAGTATAGACAGATATTGAAGATAGAGAAGATCTTCATTCACTCAAAATACTTATAAAGCGTAAAAGGAGATAACAACCAATTACATAACTGAGATGTACAACAACACTGAATTACAGCATGCTCAAAGTATGCCAATTAAGTTTTGCATAGATTGTTATATAGAAATACTGATACAAAGAGGATGGAATCATGAATATTGAAATCCGCACAGATAAAAACATCCATAATAGTGAACGTTTAATTGAATATGTTCGTGCAGAACTTGCAAATGCCTTTCAGCGCCATGCTGAACGCATCACTCACTTCTCGGTTCATTTGAGTGATGAAAACGGGGAAAAAAAGAATGGCGAAGATGATATTCGGTGCATGATCGAAGTACGTCCAGCAGGATTAAAACCCATTGCAGTCAGCCATAAAGCGGGCAATATCGATTTGGCCATTCATGGTGCGATTGAAAAACTGAAACGTAGTTTGGAACACACCTTTGAAAAACAAGAACCATCGCGTGGTAGTCGTGTCGAATTTGCCGATGAAGAATAAGTACTAAAACAAGCCCTTCGGGGCTTTTTTTATGAGTAGTGATCTACTCATCTGAAAAATGAGATGAATTTACCTCAAAATAACATCAATTTGCGCTCGATTTTCGGCATAATAGTAGCCAAATCCCTTTCAAGTGGTGAGATCCTCCATGCTAACAGCCCAACAACAAGCCTTCGTTCAGGCCATTGAAGAGTTAGACCTTGAACAGGTACAGCGCCTGTTAGCATCAGGTCTTGATCCAAATTTTATTGACCCTGAGAAAGGCCCACCGATTTCAGTGTTTAGTGATGGTCTATTCAAATGGTGGGAAATGGTCTGTGAAGCCTATGAAGCTAATCAACCATTAAGCGAAGAAGAAAAACAACAAGCCTTAAAAGTGCACTTGGATATTTTGGATGAGTTAATTAAAGCCAAAGCCAATTTACACCTATGGGATTCGGAAGAACTGTATGGCCCACTTTGGGATGCCGCAAGCTCTGCCTGCGTGCCTGTGGTGCAGCGCTTACTCGATGCGAAAGTTGATCCAAATACTCGCGATGATGAAGGGCTTACCATTTTATCTTCGGTGAGTGATTTATTTTTTGATTGTGAGTTTGATCAAATAAATTGGGCAGAAGCATTGCCAGAAGAGAAACAGACACTTGAGCTACTGCGCAGTCGCGGTGCAAAAATGTCTAAAGAATAAATCTGATCTTGTAAAAAATCAGATGAATTAAAAAATGAACTGAATTTTGAGTGTACCCATGAACATGTTTAAAACACTAACTTTTATTTTGGCTGCGGGGGCAACTGTACCTACATTTGCTGCTGATTTTTCCTTTGATCGTCCTGGTTCAGGTTTTGGTACAGGGATTACCCCTGTGGGTCACTTAGCGTGGGAACAAGGTTTACCGACGGCGACTTATAACGAAACGACGGTGGATGGTGTCAAAGAAAAAACCGTCACTTTGAATGAAGATATGTTATTACGCACAGGTCTAACCAAAGATTTAGAATTACAGTTAGGTTGGCAAGGACCAGCATGGTATCAGACCAAGCGCGATGGTAAAAAAGTCCATGACAATGGCTTGGGGGATATCAGTATAGGTTTGAAAAAAGCCATCGATCTGGATGATGATCGTCTTTCAATGGCAATTTTGGCACAAGCGCTGATTGCAACAGGCAATGATGAGTTTACAGAACATGATGATATTTATAGTTTAAGTTCTGCTGTGGCTTATCAATACAGCGATTTGCTACAAACCTCGATTACCATGAAATACGAAGTGCAAAATAGCGACTGGGCAGTGACTGCAATTCCAACGATTGGTTATAAGATTACTGGAAAATGGTCAGGCTATTCTGAATTTGTCTATCGCAAAGCAGAAAGTCAGGACTATGAGTATGGTCTGGGAACAGGGGTGATTTATGCTATCAATGATCGTGCACAGCTAGATGCCAGTGTCGGTGTCGGTTTAAATGGAGATGATAAAAACTACAAGGGTGGTTTTGGTTTCTCTTACCTATTCTAAGTGATTGAGTCTAAGTTGTTGAGGAAGTAATGACGCATTTTCAAAGTCGCAGTGGCTTTTTTTACTTTTTAATCCTGTCACTTTGTTTTGTTGCGACACAGCTTTATGCCAAAAATGAGGCATTGTTGAGTCCTGAAGATGCGTTTTCTTTTTCTGTTGAATCACTTGATCAAAAAACAGCAGTTTTACACTGGTCGATTCAGCCACATTATTATTTATATCAGCATAAATTTGAGGTCAAACAGGGCATCCATCGTTTGCCCTTAGATTTGCCGAAGGCTGTAGAGCAATTTGATGATAACTTTGGTCAGAGTCAGGTTTATTATCAACAGGTTCAATTTCAGATTAAAACTCAGCCCTCGCAAACTTATCAGGTGACGTGGCAAGGCTGTGCCAAAGACCGAATTTGTTATCCTCCACAAAGCATTGAATTTCAGACGGATTTGGATGGTCTGATCAATATCCAAAATACAGGGCAGAGCAAAAAAACCTTTTTGGATGTCGCCAAAGCATCCAGTTTTGATCAAGCAAAGGACATCAATCCATCAGAAAACTCAAATTCACAGCTTGATTCTGTTCCTGAACCTGCTCAAACCTCACAACTCAATACGGCTCCTAACAATCTTGCTCAACCAAATCGAGATACTCAAGTTGCTCAGGATCAATTCTGGAGCTCGAAGCTTGAACAACATTCATTAGGCTATGGTATTTTGCTATTTTTAGGTTTAGGTATGTTGTTGGCTTTTACGCCGTGTTCATTGCCCATGTTACCTATTTTAACCTCACTCATCGTCAGGGACAGTAAAGGTCTACGCGCGTGGATGGTGGCACTGACTTTTGTCTGTAGTATGGCAATGGTATATGCAATCTTGGGTTTAATTGCATCATCGGCAGGGCTGAATTTTCAGCGCTGGTTACAGCAGCCCGCGACTTTAATTGCCTTTAGTTTGCTCTTTGTGCTGTTCGCTTTAAATCTATTTGGTTTATTTGAGATCAAACTTCCTCAACGTATCATGAATCATCTGGATCGAATTCAATCGGTTCAGCGTGGTGGAACGCTGCTCGGTGCTGCGGTCATGGGGATGGTTTCTGCGCTATTGGTTGGACCGTGTATGACCGCGCCGCTAGCAGGCACTTTGCTGTTTATTTCACAAACGCAAGATCAGTGGCAAGGGGCATTATTGTTATTCTGTCTCGGCTTTGGGATGGGTATTCCTTTGCTGTTGGCGACGATTTTAGGTGCAAAAGTGCTACCCAAAGCAGGGCAATGGATGCATCAGATCAAGGTGATTTTTGCCTTTATCATGCTTGGCCTGAGTTTGTATTTTATACGGCCTTTATTGCCAGCTATCGTGGTACAAATTTTAAGTTTGCTTTTAGGGCTGAGTTTTATTGGTTATGCAGGCTATCGTCTGATCAAACATCATGATCGGTTACGTTGGCTGTATCTTGTGTTATTAATACTTGCCATTCCTGCGGTGCTATTCGATCAGTACCAGCATTTTCAACGGTATCAGCTTGATCAGCAACAAGGCGAAAATACTTGGCATGTTGCACATACGGCAACTGAGTTTCAGCAATTATTGGATCATGCACCGCATGATCGTGTCGTGATCATTGATGTATATGCAGACTGGTGTGTGGCTTGCCAACCGATTGAACATCGCATATTAAAAGATGTGGAAGTTCAAACTGCTTTACAACCGTATTATCTGATTAAACTGGATTTAAGCCAGTATGATCATTCTCATCAAGCTTTGCTGAATCAATGGCAGATTTTAGGGCCACCAACTTATCTGTTTTTAAATCCGCAACGACAGGAATTACGCCGTTTACGTCTGACGGGTGCCTTTAGTAAAACGGAATTGCTCGATCATCTACAGGCTTTAAAAAATTTAAGGAGTCAACCTTGATGGAACTTTATATTGGCAATAAAAACTATTCATCTTGGTCGATGCGTCCTTGGCTGGTCATGAAACATTTTGATTTGCCTATGGATGAACATTTGGTAGCATTTGATGATTTTGCCGCAGATGGGCAGTTTAAAAAAACCATGTCCGTCATGAGTCCGACCGCTAAAGTGCCAACCTTGATCGATCAGGAAATGGTGGTATGGGATTCTTTGGCGATTTGTGAATATCTGGCAGAGAGTTTTGCTGAAAAACATTTGTGGCCGATTGATAAAACCCAACGTGCCCGCGCACGTAGCATCAGTGCAGAGATGCACAGTAGTTTTACCACGTTAAGACAATATTGCAGCATGAATATTGAAGCTGATCTACGCTTTATTGGCACTAAACTCTGGAACGATCTACCTACATTACGTGCTGAGGTTGCGCGTATAGAGGAAATATGGGCAGAGCGACCTGAAATAAATGGTTTTTTATGTGGCGAGTTTAGCATTGCAGATGCCTTTTATGCGCCTGTGGTCATGCGTTTACTCAGTTATGGTTTGCCTGTTTCAGAGCAAAGCCAGCAATATATGCAGAATATATTGGCAAATTCTGCGGTCAATGCATGGGTTATGCAGGCTCAGGCAGAACGTCAATTTGTACAAAATCAGGAACCATATCGCCAACATGGCGAACAATTTATCAGGGGTTAATGTTTAGCTGATCTGTTGGGGTAAATCAAAAAAGCATTGTACCTGATTACGCCCTGTCGCTTTGACTGCATATAACGCCTGATCTGCTTGTTTTAAAATCTCTTTTGGGTCGGCGTTGAACTGAGACATGGCGATGCCGAAGCTTGCACTGATACGAATTTCGCTTTGGTCTTTCAGGCGAATCGATAATTTTTGAATCGCGACTCGGCAACGTTCTGCAACACTTTGTACTTGTGCTAAAGGCGTATTGGGCAGCAATAAAATGAATTCCTCTCCGCCGAAGCGTCCAATATAATCCTGATGCCGTAAATGACTCGATAGACAATTGGCAACTTTGACCAATACCTCGTCGCCGATGTGATGACCGTGACGGTCATTCACCTGTTTAAAATGATCAAGATCGAGCAGAATAACAGCATAGCAGGATTTCGAGTCGAGTAAGTTCTGATGCAATGTTTGCAGGCAAAGATTGATACTGCGCCGATTGAGTACACAGGTTAACGGATCAATTTGGCTGAGACGTTCAATATACTCTTCACGATTACGCCATTGGGTGAGTAAAATTTCAAATAACAACAAACATGTCAGAAACACTGGAGCACTAAAAAATAACATGGTATTGACCCAGAAAGGCTGGATAAATATAGACTCCCCAGAAGACACGACATGGAAAAGTGGTGCATAGGGGATCAAACCCTGACTCGATAAATAGGTACAGCCGAACAACATAATACTTGCAGGAATCATTGCCACATAAATTAGACGGCGCTGAAAAAGAACCAAACCTACCCCAACAATACTCACATAACCAATCATGGTTGCAGGACTGAGTGTTCCGACTAAATAACTCGCATGGCACAAGCTTAAGGTAAACAGACCAATACTTAACCATGGGATGAACCGTTGCACCCAATTCCGATCACGGTAATAAAGGGTGGGAAAAAGCAGAAGTACAAACAGAGCCAATCCAATCACATCAACCCAAAAGCTGATGTTGAACAATGACATGTTGATCATGAACCAGTATTGGGGCTGCAAAAGAATATAAATTTTCCAGATAATCCAGGTGAGGTGCATGCCACATGCCAAGATTAAAATCAGGCTACATTTTTGCACAGTCGACCAGTTCATGACGACATTATCTTCAAAAACAGCTTTGATCAGTCGTTGTTTCATTTGCATATACCTTTGGCAATATCATCGAAAAATGAAGTGCCGTGTTAAAGTCGTTAAAATTTTAATTATTGTGATGTTTTGGGTGTATCTTCGATTTTGTATTTTAAGATAACATACTTAGATCTGTATGAAAATTGATCTTTATCTAAAAAAATTGATAAAATTCATATTGATATTTTATTGTTCATGTATTTTATGGCGACTTATATTATGTTAATTTTGATCATTTGGTTGAAATAATAAGATCTTAAAAAGTACATTTCATTGAATAAAACGACCTTATTCAATGAAATGTTTTACACATTAATCTTTGTCTAATTGATGGGCGAATTCAGAAATATCCGTTAGAGCGTGCTTGGCTTGATCAAACCAAGCACTAAACATTTGAAAATTATGCCACATCCCTGTGTAGAGCTTAAATTCTACATCTACCCCTGCTTGTTTTGCCTGATCGCGAAAACGCTTGGCATCATCCAGTAAAATTTCCTTAGAACCTACTTGTACCAATGTCGGTGGTAATCCTGATAAATCATCAAATAATGGAGAAACTTGGGGATTGTCGGTCGCAATACGATTACCGAGATAATAATCAATACCTGCTTCTAATGCTTCAATCGAGAGTAGAGCATCATGTTTTCGATTAAAACGTAATGACTCGCTGCTCAGGGTCAAATCCAAAAATGGCGACATTAAAATCAAACCACTAGGCTGTTCATCCTGATTTTCTTTCAGGCGTAAACAAAGTGCCAAAGCCAGATTGGCGCCACAGGAGTCGCCGGACAGAATAATATCTTTGGCTTGGATACCTTGATCCAATAACAACTGATAAATATCATACAGTGCGTCTAAAGCATCGGGAAAGCCACTTTCAGGTGCAAGAGGATAATCCACATGGATCACCTGCATTTGAGTACGAGCGGCGATATCCGTCATAAAAGCGCGATGTGTGTTTAAACTACCTAAAAAAAACGCGCCACCATGAATATGAAAAATAAGTTGAGTAGAAGACGATTGCGGTTTGATTTCCTCTGCTTTGATTCCTGCCAAACGAATCGGACGGATATGTACTTCTTTATTGACTGGAAAAATTCGACAGAGTTGGTCTAATGCTGTTCTGGTCGTACTGGGCGGTAAACTGAACTGGCTTGGGGTGCGAATGACTGTTTTTAAAAAAGCTTCGGTAATATATTGTTTCCACATGGTATTTATCTTCATCATTTTTTCATAGTTGAGGTCTAATTCTAAAAATCGTGCGAAATTAACTAAACAAGTTACAAGGCTACACTAATTAGTCACAGACAAAAATTGCAATATTGTTGTGAGTTTTGAATACTAAAGAGGTCAATAAAGACTTAGGGATACTAAACAAAAATGAAAAAATTTGCATTGGCAATTGGATTACTTGGTGCGACAGTTTTGGCAAATGCTGCTGATCCATTGAATGGTACGGTTTGGAAGACGATTGATGATCAAACGAAACAGCCAAAAGCGATTGTGAAATTCACTGAGCAAAAAAATGGCACGTTGTCTGCGACGATTCAAAATGTATTAACCCCAGGTGAAGAAAATTCTTGTACCAAGTGTGAAGGTCCATACAAGAACAAATCACTTAAAGGCGTCACCATTGTACATAACCTGAAAAATACAGGCGGTACAAGCTATGATGGTGGATCAATTCTTGATCCTAAAACCGGTAAAACCTATAAGCTCAAAGGTGAGTTGGCTGAAGGTGGTAAAAAACTGAATATTCGTGGTTATATCGGCATTTCAGCGCTTGGTCGTAATCAGACTTGGATCCGTGCTAACTGATCCAATCTTCGCTACATGATTTAAAATAGCCGAATTAAGATTCGGCTATTTTTTTTTCAGTTTTTAAGACGTGGCAAGTTGTTGATAAGCGCTTTCATCAAAACCGACCAGATAACCTGTAGAGGTTTGCAAAACAGGACGTTTAATCAAGCTTGGATGGGCAATTAATGTCTCAATCAAATTCGCTTCACTGCTAAGCGCAACTTGTTGTTCATCGGCAGATAACTTGCGCCATGTCGTACCTTTTTTATTCAAGAGGGTGTCTGCACCAATTTTTTCCAGCCAGACCTTAAGTGTTTCGGCGTCAATACCTTGCTTTTTATAATCATGAAATTCATAACTTAAGCCTTTTTCATTCAGTGCATCAAAGGCTTTTTTCATGGAGTTGCAATTTTTGATTCCATAAATTTTGAACATATACTTGAACTATATCAATGACAATGCGTCATAGCCTACCCAAAAAACACACAAAGCTCTAGTCTGTGTTGAAGCTGGTCAATATTGAAGATAACAATATCAGAAAATGTGAAAACCCAAAGACTTGTAAAATAGAACCAATGTCATCATATTGACATATGTTTTGGCTATGATGGTGATCAAAGAATTAAGAAAAAATATAAATAATGCATTGGATGCAAAAAAGAGAAAACCCGCATTTAATCATCCTGATCATGCGGGTCTCAGTCCAACGTCCATTGTCACATCCCTGAATAACCAAACTAGGTTATATTTTCCTTCCTACGGCGTCCTATCCTTTTGTCATCCTGACATGTCCCTGTGCCGTGCAGCTATAATGCGCTTAAACGGCTGTAAGAAAAATATACAATTTCCACAACAATTGTAGGTAATAACCATTAATTGAGTGTACAAGTGTACTTATTTTTAGCCGATTTTATAGTCAATAATCACAGGTGCATGGTCGCTAAACCATTGTTCTTTATATACCCAAGCATTGACTGTGCGTTCTTTCCAGTCAGGTGAGCAGGCATGATAATCAATACGCCACCCGACGTTTTTAGCACGGGCTTGCCCGCGATTTGACCACCAAGAGTACAGTTCTGCTTCTTGACGGACTTCACGGAATGTATCGACATAACCTAAATCATCATAGATATGATCGAGCCATGCACGTTCATGGGGTAAACAGCCAGAGGATTTTTGATTGCCTGACCAGTTTTTAATATCGATGCGTTTATGCACGATGTTATAGTCACCACAGACAATGATCGATTTATTCTCAGTACGCCATTGTTTTAAAATATGGGCATATTGCTCTAAAAACACATCTTTACGTGCCTGAGCTTCATCACCAGAAGAACCCGATGGCAAATAGAGTGAGCAGATATAGGCTGATTGATCGAGTCCTAAATCAAATTCAGCAGCAATAAAACGCCCTTGTGAGTCAGCCAGTTCAAACCCTAATCCATCCTGCACAGATTTAAATGGAATACGGCTATAAATTGCGGTGCCTGCATAGCCTGCACGTTCGGCAGGAAACAGGTGGGTGTACCAACCCTCTGGTTTAAATTTGTCAGTCCACTGTGCGTGGGTAATGCGACTCTCTTGCATACACACCACGTCTGCCTCAGACTGTTCGAGCCATTCAAGTAGCCCTTTGGTCACAGATGAACGTAAGCCATTTACGTTAATTGAAACCACACGTAGAATTTTTACATCACTTGGATAGCGATCCTTTGGTATCATGCGCAAGTTTGACCTCAATTGATGAATCTGGAGCACCTATGACAACGCCATCGTCTTTTAACCCGCAAGCCTTTATTGAACTCGCGTTATCACGCGGTGTGCTTAAATTTGGTGAGTTTACCCTAAAATCAGGACGTGTCAGTCCGTATTTTTTTAACGCAGGTTTGTTAAACGATGGTGAAGCATTGTCGCTATTGGCTCAAGGCTATGCCGATAAACTTGTACAATGTCAAAATGTCGATGTGATTTTTGGCCCTGCGTACAAAGGGATTCCATTTGTGGCGGCAACGGCTGTGGCATTGTCTCAAGTGCATGCTAAAAGCGTACCATGGGGTTTTAACCGTAAAGAAGCCAAAGACCATGGTGAAGGTGGTGTGTTGGTCGGTGCTGCGGTGGCGGGTCAAAAAGTCTGGATCATTGATGATGTGATCACGGCAGGGACTGCAATTCGTGAAGTGGTGACTATTTTAAAAAATGCGGGCGCAACCATTGCAGGGGTTTTGGTCGCTTTAGACCGTCAGGAACGAGGGCAAGGTGATTTGTCTGCGATTCAAGAAGTACAAAAAGAATTAGAAATCCCTGTACATGCTTTGATTACCATGAGAGATTTGATGGACTTTTTGGATGCCAAAGGCGAAAAAGAGGCTTTGGCAAATATGGAAGATTATCGTGTGAAGTATGGCATCTAATTTTTGGATGCTGGTGGGAGGAAGCGAGGGCTTCCTTTTTTATTGAGTTTAGTTCATGAATTTTGGTTAACAATGATTGAAAAATGATGAAATCAAAATGGTAAAAACTTATTGATTGATGTTTATTAATTTTATCTGTAAGAAACTTTCTGGTCTAATTTAAATAATTGATTTGGAGAGGTGTAAAAGGTACGACCATCCAAATTTAAATCAACTTCGATACCAGATTCTAGCAAAACTCTTTTACCGACTTCAATTTGTTTAAAACCTTGACGTGTATTTTGCATTTTATTGAGGGGAATTAATGAAACAATAATTTCAGTGCCATTTTTAGATTTTGCAATTAAATTATTTATTTTTAACAATTGATATCCTTTTTTAGAGATTTTTAATTTTGAAAATAGAAGTTAAAGTAATAAAAAATACGTATAAGTACTTTTTATTACTTTACTATGAAGCTATAAATATTTTAGATAGCCACAATATTTACAGCAGTCGGTCCTTTTTGACCTTGAGCTATACTGAATTCAACTTGCTGACCTTCAACTAAGGTTTTAAAACCTGAACTGGCGATTTCGCTGAAATGGGCAAAAACGTCTGGACCTGATTCTTGTTGAATAAAACCAAAACCTTTAGTTTCGTTAAACCACTTCACAGTACCTTTAACAATAGCTGAGTTTGACATAATATATCCTACTAATTTAAAAAAAATTGAGTCGTTTTATTGACCGATTATAACTTCGAAATAATAAAGAATGAGACTTAAAATCTAAACAACGAAGGATTATGACTAAAACTGCGATACTTAAGGAAGATCTACCGAAACAAGACTTTTTTTCTAGTTAAGCTGACTATACACTAAAAATAGAAATAATCAAGTTTTTAAATATATATATTTATTTTTTTTATAAATAATCAATTTTTTATAAAAAATAATTTAATTCAATACTATGTTTTTATTTTAAAGGGTGATTTCTACTCAACCCATTTAAACTGCTCAAATGATTTTTTTAATTCAGTGAATCAGTCCATCTTTCATCAGTGCCTTTTATTTCTCTTTATAGGAGAAAATAAATAGGGTTTAAACAATAATAAAAGAAGTCTAATGCAAGGGTATGTTTATTAAATCGCAGTTGTTTTGATTTTGCTTTCGTCAAGTCATTGTTTGGTAATGTCTAATTTAGCAATATTGAATTTAAGGCAACGCTTCTATTTATATTATAGTCCATCGGTGACGAACTCCGCATATAAGTCCCAAATAGACATATCAGATTTCTCCAAAATAAAATGCCCAGTTTTAGAAGATGCATTTTGCAGTTGCTGCTACCCATAGTGTGATCTGTTGATGCCTATGTTGGATAAAGTGCTCGTCTTATTTCCAGTATGCACTAAAGCATGCTCTACTTATTCACTCAAATACTAAACGTCACGCGCAAAGCTCGTTTATAATCAGTCCAATTGAAAATAAAGAGTGAGCTGGTGATGCGTGTACTTGTCGTGATGGACCCAATTGAAACAGTGAATCTCAAGAAAGATTCTACGATGGCCATGTTATGGGCAGCCAGCCGTCGCGGACATGAATTGGGCTATGCATTACAGCACGATTTATATATCGATCAAGGCAAAGCCTTTGGTCTAATCTCACCACTTCAAGTATTTGAAGATTACAACCATTATTACGAATTAGGTGAGAAGCTCAAAGAATCATTGGCTGATTACGATGTGGTCTTAATGCGTAAAGACCCACCATTCGACATGAACTTTGTGTATACCACTTATATTTTAGAACAAGCAGAACGTGAAGGCGCATGGATTATTAATAAACCGCAATCCTTGCGCGACTGTAACGAAAAGCTATTTGCTACGCAGTTTCCAGAGTTACAAGTACCCACTTTGGTCACGTCTCAACAAAGCCTGATTCGTGAATTTATCAAAACACATGGTGATGTGATTGTAAAACCGCTGGATGGCATGGGCGGTATGGGCATTTTTCGTTTGTACCAAGATGGTGTGAATATTGGTTCGACACTGGAAATGTTGACCGAAATGGGCACACGTCCCATCGTGGCGCAGCGTTATATTCCAGAAATCGTCGATGGCGATAAACGCATCTTGATGGTCAATGGCGAACCGATTTCATATTGCTTGGCACGTATTCCTCAAAATGGTGAAGTGCGCGGGAACTTGGCAGCAGGCGGTTTGGGTGAAGCACGCCCACTCACTGAAAATGACAAAATGATTGCTGCCAAAGTCGGACCATTCCTACGTGAAAAGGGCTTGGTATTTGTCGGGTTAGATGTGATTGGCAATTATGTCACTGAAATTAATGTCACCAGTCCAACCTGTATCCGTGAGATTGATGCGCAATATGGCACATCGATTGCAGATACCTTATTTGATGTGCTAGAAACAGGTTGTTAATCCCCCAAAATCAAGATGATATTCGACATCAGCTTTCGAATATCATCCATGCTGTCCTAAAAAATTCATCAATTTATATTTATTCTCATTTGCCACATCCTCAAAATGAAAATAAGGCAAAAAAGCAGCGCTTTATGTTGCAAACACGTGAAATTTGCTTTCCGTTCTGCTTGCTTTAGGATTAAAATGGATCGCTAAAATAATAGATGTGATTTCCCTATTTTCTTTTGAGTTGAAGAATTACACCGTGACCGATTCACCACAGCACACACCTAAACATGTCATGATGATGGCGGCCGGTACGGGCGGTCATGTATTTCCTGCATTGGCCGTGGCCAAAGAACTACAACAACAAGGTTGTCAGGTTTCTTGGCTCGCCACACCAGCAGGCATGGAAAACCGATTACTCAAAGATCAAAATATTCCGCTTTATCAAATTGATATCCAAGGTGTACGCGGTAATGGTGCTGTACGCAAATTATTGGCTCCGTTTAAAATTTTAAAAGCTACCTTGAGCGCGATGCGCTATATGAAACAACTCAAAATCGATGCAGTCGCAGGCTTTGGCGGTTATGTGGCCGGGCCAGGTGGTTTGGCAGCGCGTATTTTGGGGATTCCTATCTTGATCCATGAGCAAAATGCCGTGGCTGGTTTTACCAATTCACAACTATCGCGTATTGCCAGCAAAGTCTGTGAGGCCTTTGCAAACACTTTTACTGCCAGTGAAAAAGTGGTCACCACGGGCAATCCAGTACGTAAAGAAATTGCAGAAATCCTCAGCCCAAAATGGCGTTATGACATCCGAGCGCAAGACAATCAGCCCTTAAATATTCTCATTGTGGGTGGGTCATTGGGTGCGCAAGCCTTAAATGAACGGTTGCCAGAAGCCTTAAAAAAATTAGATATGCCGCTGAATGTGTTTCATCAATGTGGTCAAAAACAGCTCGATGAAACCACAGCACGTTATGCGAATGCACCCGCACATTTAACTGCGAAGGTCATGCCGTTTATTGAAGATATGGCAAAAGCCTATAGTGAAGCAGATTTAATCATTTGCCGTGCAGGGGCTTTGACCGTGACTGAGGTCGCGACCGCAGGTGTGGCGGCTGTTTTTGTACCGCTGCCGATAGCTGTAGATGATCACCAGACTGCCAATGCTAAATTTCTGGCAGATATTGGCGCGGCAAAGATTTGCCAACAATCTGCCATGACCCCAGAATATTTACATACTCTTTTGAGTGGATTGATGAATCGTCAGTTATTGTCTGAAATGGCAGTCAAGGCGCGTCAACACGCTCAACCTCAAGCGACTCAAACCGTCGCTGATCTTATTCAAGCTTTATAATTTCGAGTTCGCTATGTCACCATCAACACCAGCTGATCAAGCTAAAAAACTGATTAAAGTCCCTGAAATGCGCCGCATCAAACACATTCATTTTGTGGGCATTGGGGGTGCGGGCATGTGTGGCATCGCCGAAGTACTCAAAAATCAGGGCTATAAAGTTTCGGGTTCGGATATTAAAGCCTCAAATACCACAGCCCAGTTAGAAGAGAAGGGTATTAAGGTTTATATCGGACATACGGCGGATAATATTCAAAATGCCAATGTCTTAGTGGTGTCGACCGCAATTGATCCTGAAAATCCAGAAGTGAAAGCGGCCATAGAAAGCCGAACTCCTGTAGTACGTCGCGCTGAAATGCTTGGTGAATTGATGCGTTATCGTCATGGTATTGCGGTTGCAGGTACACACGGTAAAACCACAACCACCAGTTTACTGACGACGATGTTGGCTGAAGAAAATCTTGATCCGACTTATGTCATTGGCGGTTTGCTGAATCGTACAGGGGTGAATGCAGCTTTAGGTGCAAGTCGTTTTATTGTGGCTGAAGCTGATGAGTCAGATGCTTCATTTTTATATCTAGAGCCAATGGCAGCAATTGTCACCAATATCGATGCCGACCATATGGACACTTATGGTGGCAGTTTCGACACGCTAAAAGATACTTTTGTGCAGTTTTTGCATAAATTGCCGTTTTATGGTTTGGCTGTGGTCTGTGGTGATGATGCTAATATTCAGGAAATTTTGCCGCGTATTGGTCGTCCAGTCTTGACCTATGGTTTTGGTGAAGATAATGATATTCGTGCGGTTGAGGTCGAGCAGGATGGTATGCGCTCACATTTTACCGTGCTTCGTAAAGACCGTGAGCCATTACGTTTAACGATTAATCAGCCGGGTTTACACAATGTCTTAAATGCGCTTGCGGCGATTGGTGTAGCAACCGATGAAGGTGTATCGGATGCTGCCATTAGTCGTGCGCTAGAAGGCTTTAGTGGCGTGGGACGTCGTTTTCAGGTTCAGGGTGAATTTGAGTTGGGCGAAGGTAATGTCAAATTGGTGGATGATTATGGACATCATCCTAAAGAAGTGGAAGCGACCATTAAAGCCGCGCGTCAAAGTCATCCAGATCGCCGTTTGGTGATGATGTTCCAGCCGCATCGTTTTAGTCGTACCCGTGACTGTTTTGATGATTTTGTTGATGTGTTATCGCAAGTGGATCAACTGTTATTGCTCGAAGTTTATCCTGCGGGCGAAAAACCAATTGTTGGTGCAGATAGCCGCTCACTGGCACGGAGTATTCGTTTACGCGGTGAAGTTGAACCGATTTTGGTTGATCCCGTAGAAGGCAACCTGCAAAACGTGATACAAAAAGTGTTACAACCGAATGACTTGTTATTAACACAGGGTGCAGGTAACGTGGGAGCAATTTCAGTCGAACTGGCTCAGCATCATTTGTATTTAAAATAATGCAGTTCACCCTTTTCAATATTGTGCTTTAAAAGTTTAAGGATATAAACGTGTCAAATGCTTCAAAATTCGGCAAAGTTGCCGTGTTGTTCGGTGGGAAATCGGCTGAACGTGAGGTCTCTTTAGATAGTGGCAACGCGGTACTTGAAGCCTTGTTACGTTCAGGTGTACAAGCAGAAGCATTTGACCCTAAACATCGTAGTGTCACTGAGTTAGTGAATTATGATCGCGCTTTCATCGTGTTGCATGGTCGTGGCGGTGAAGATGGTCAAATTCAGGGAACACTGGAATGGTTAGATGTGCCCTATACTGGCACAGGCGTTCAGGGTTCAGCCATTGGCATGGATAAAATCAAAACCAAGCAAATCTGGCAAGGGACTGATTTACCGACAGCCCCGTATCGCATTATCAGCAAAGACTCCAATATTGATGAGATTGTAGATAGCTTGGGATTACCGGTAATTATCAAGCCAGTCCATGAAGGGTCAAGTATTGGTATGAGCAAGGTCGAGAAGAAAGAAGACTTTGCGCAGGCGATTGCCAAAGCCACTGAACATGATGCGATTGTGATGGCAGAAAAGTGGATTACGGGGTGTGAATACACCATTGTGGTGTTAAATGGTGAGGCGTTACCTGTGATTCGTCTGGAACCTCCAAAAGATGTGGCATTTTACGATTACGATGCCAAATACCAACGCAATGATGTGCAATATGGTATTCCATCAGGCCTTAGCGAATCAGACGAAAAGCAACTGCAACAACTCACCTTACGTGCCTTTCAGGCGGTAGGTGCAAGTGGTTGGGGACGTGTCGATGCTATGCAGGATGAACAAGGGAATTTCTGGTTATTAGAAATTAATACTGTGCCGGGAATGACCAGTCACTCATTGGTGCCTAAAGCCGCCAAAGCGGTGGGGGTTGGGTTTGATGAGTTATGTGTTGCGATTTTAGAACAAACGCTTCAAGGTACGGCTCACTAACTTATGGCTCAACTTCCAGCATCCATGAGCCGTCGTCGTGCGGCCATTACTTCCATCCACGAAAAACCGCCTTCGCCTAAGCAAAAGTTAGTCAATGCGGGTGGGTGGTTATTGTTGCTGGTCGCATTTGTGGTGCTTGGTTTAGGTATCTTTGGCTTGTATAAAGTTATTACCGATGCGCGAATTGCTGAATTAAGTATCGTCGGTACTCACTCGACAACAGAACAACAACAACTCATTCAACACATTCAGCCTATTGTTAAAGATAATTACTTTACTTCGGATCTTGAGCAAGTCCGAGATAAAGCGCTTGAGATTTCATGGGTAGATCGTGTGGTTGTATCACGTGCTTGGCCCAATAGTATTCGAGTCCGTGTATTGCCACGTCATGCGATTGCGCGTTGGGGCACTGGACGATTGTTGAGTGATGGCGGGGATGTGTTTAGCGAAGCAGATCCACAAAATCATCCAAATTTGCCGATGTTGCATGGTCCGCTCAGTCAATCCAAAGCCATGATGCGTCGTTATAACGAAATTAACCAGTTATTTCATCCGGTCAATCTAAGGTTAAAAGAGTTATATTTAACTGAACGAATGACTTGGTTTATGCAGTTTGATTCAGGTTTAAGGGTCATTGTGGATCAGGATCAAACCATGAGTAAGTTGCAGCGCCTGAGTCATCTTGCGCAAACTGACCTAAAACCCGTATGGCCTAAAATCTCTGCCATTGATTTGCGATACCGAAATGGATTATCACTACAATGGAAGAACGCTATACCACCCAAAATTGTCAATGGTCAGTTTGTTGTAACCAATGATGACACAAATGTTGCAGGTGGAATAACCACGAAGCCATAATATGTGGTTTTAAAATAACAGGCATTTTTGCCCATACTAAACAACGAACAAGTGGTAGTGAGTAATGAGTGAAGCTGTTCCCTCGATTGTTGCGATTGATATTGGGACACATAAAGTTTCAGTTTTAATTGGTAGAGTTCACGCACCGGATAATATTCAGGTCATCGGGATGGCAAACGCGCCGAACCGAGGTATGAATAAAGGAAAAATTGTTAGCTTGGATAAGGTGATTGCTGCAATTAAAAATGCCGTTGCCGAAGCAGAAAATATGGCGGAATGTCGTGTACATACTGCATGGGTATCGATTCCAAGTACAGAATTACAGAGTTTTTATGCCTCAGGTCGCACTCCCATTGCCAAAGCTGACCATACGATCAGTACCAATGAAGTGGTGCGCGCATTAGAATTGGCTAAAGCCAGTCATGTGACGCCAGATTATTATCTGGCCAGTGCCGTGCCGTTGGGTTTTGAACTGGATGATGAACCTGAATGGGTACAAAACCCGATTAATATGTCAGCGCATAGTATGACGGGACATTATCAACTGATGATGATGCCGATTAGTACCATGCAAAATCTGGATCGTGCCATGAAAGGCGCCAATATTGGTGTCGAAAAAATGGTGGTATCTAGTTTGGCAACTGCGGAAGCCAGTTTACTCAAAGACGAAAAAGAATATGGCGTCTGCTTGCTGGATATTGGAGCAGGAACCACCAATATTGCGGTCTATCTGGATGGTCGTTTGGCTTTGGCGCGAACATTACAGCGCGGTGGAGAAAATGTCACACGTGATATCGCTGCCGTGTTACAAACGACGACTGAAGAAGCCGAGCGAATCAAGATTTTACATGGCTGCGTCGATTTGAGTGTGGTCAAACCTGATCATATGATTCAGGTACAGGCCATTGATGGACCGCAAACCATTAGTCGCATTGAGCTTGCTGAAATCATTATTGCACGGTATGAAGAGATTTTTACCCAGATACGTGAAGAGCTTGAACGTACAGGCGCGCTAAGTGGTTTATATCATGGTGTTGTACTGACCGGTGATGCCTGCCAAATCGAAGGCATGGTGAGTCTGGCACGACGTATGCTTGGTGTTTCTGCACATTTGGGTAATCCACCTTTACAGGTGTATGCTGATGATCAACATCAAGCCGCATTACGCCGCTCAATGTATGCAACAGCAGCGGGACTTTTGCTTTTTAGCCAAAGCGAATTGCAAGATGCAGTTGAAGAAGCAGATGAAGTCAATGACCGCACATTTGTGGATCGTGTAGTCAATGGCTGGAATACTTTGAATAGCAAGTTAAAAGCTATTTTTTAAGATGTATATATTTATTGGGAATATTGTTTGGAAGTTGTAAGAGAAAATTGTCATACTTGACAAGGGAAGTATTGCACAGCATTCTAAAATCTATTGTTTTTTGAAGTATTAAGGCAGTATACGGGCTGAAGTGACTGCCACTTATTGAAATTAGGAACCTTAAAGGTCATGGCATCATTTGAATTTATAGAAGATGAACTAAGCGATAGTAACGGACAAGCCCGTTTCACTGTATTTGGTGTTGGTGGTGGTGGTGGTAATGCCGTACAGCACATGGTGCAATCCGATATTAAGGGCGTAAAGTTTGTCTGTGCCAATACAGATAAGCAAGCGTTGGATAGCATGAATGCACCGTTTAAAATTCAGTTAGGTGAACAAAGCACCCGTGGCTTGGGTGCAGGTGCCAATCCTGAAGTGGGTCAAATTGCGGCTGAAGAAAGCCGTGAAGTGATTCGCCAACATCTTGAAGGCACCGACATGGTGTTTGTGACTGCGGGAATGGGCGGTGGTACAGGTACAGGTGCTGCGCCAGTGGTTGCTGAAGTGGCTAAAGAGATGGGCATCCTAACCGTAGGTGTCGTGACTACACCTTTTAATTTTGAAGGTCGTCGTCGTCAACGTTCTGCTGAAAAAGGCATTGATGCACTAGAGTCTCATGTTGACTCACTCATCATTATTCCAAACCAGCGTTTGCTGAGTGTGTATGGCGACATCTCAATGAAAGATGCCTACAAAAAAGCAGATGATGTGTTATTAAATGCGGTTCGTAGTATCTTCGACTTGGTTGTGAATCGTGGTCACATCAACCTCGACTTCGCGGATTTGAAAACTGCCATGAGTACTCGTGGTTATGCCATGATGGGTGCTGGTTTGGGTCGTGGTGAAGATCGTGCCCGTCAGGCAGCAGAACAGGCAATCCGTAGTCCATTGCTGGATAATGTCAATATTATTAATGCCAAAGGCGTGTTGATTAATATCACAGGTGGTGATGATATTACCTTACGTGAAACTGAAATTATTACCGATGTCGTCAATCAAATTGTGGATCTGGACGAAGGTGAAATTTTCTACGGTACAGTATTTGATCCTGATGCACGTGATGAACTTCGTGTCACTGTGATTGCAACAGGTTTAACCCGTAATGCATCTGATGCAGAACAACAGCCAAGAAAACGTTCAGGTGTTGGACACGTCCAAGTACCAAGTTCGCATCCAACCGATGAAGACGATGTTCCTGCGATCAATAAACGTCAAAATACTGAAGCGCCAGCAGCAACTACTGCGGGCGCAGCGCCACGCTCATCTCCGATGAGCATTCAGGACTATCTAAAAAATCAACAGCGCAAGTAATAAAATCAAACATTTAAAAGGAGGCAGTGTATTTACACTGCCTTTTTTGTTTTTTATCAATAGCTAAATGTGCTAACGTATAGCGGTTTTAAATTGAAGTTAGAGTAGCATGTTGAAACAACGTACCCTCAAACGTGTGGTGAAAGCCAGTGGAATTGGTCTCCATAGTGGTCAAAAAGTGATGATCAATTTTCTGCCGCATGTTATTGATGGGGGAATCGTGTTTCGTCGGATTGATTTAAATCCACCTGTGGATATTCAGGCCAATGCTTTGCTGATTCAGGAAGCTTTTATGTGCTCTAATCTGGTTCAGGATGACATCAAGGTGGGCACCATTGAACATGTAATGAGTGCAATCGCAGGTTTGGGGATCGATAATCTAATCATTGAAGTATCAGCTTCTGAAGTTCCGATTATGGATGGTAGCGCAGGCCCATTTATTTATCTGCTGATGCAAGGCGAACTCGTTGAGCAAAATGCACCGAAAAAATTTATTAAAATTTTAAAGCCTGTTGAAGCATTAATTGATGATAAACGTGCCAAATTTAGTCCGCACGAAGGCTTCCAACTGAATTTTACCATTGATTTTGATCATCCTGCCTTTGCCAAAGAATATCAATCTGCCACCATCGACTTTTCCACTGAAACCTTTGTCTATGAAGTTAGTGAGGCGCGTACTTTCGGATTTATGAAAGATCTGGATTATCTAAAAGCCAATAATTTAGCGTTAGGTGCAAGTCTGGATAACGCGATTGGGGTGGATGATACGGGTGTCGTGAACGAAGAGGGTTTGCGTTTTTCAGATGAATTTGTCCGTCATAAAATTTTGGATGCAGTTGGTGATTTATATTTAATGGGACATCAAATTGTTGCCAAATTCGATGGTTATAAATCAGGTCATGCACTCAACAATCAATTATTACGCAATGTTCAAAGTGATCCAGATAATTACGAAATTGTAACATTTGATAACGAAATAGACTGCCCGATTTCTTATGTAAGTGTGAGCTAAGTCATTGTCTTGGTGGGGTATGTTATATTGTAACTTTGAATTGTGTTAAGTGTGTCACAATATTAATCAAGCACAGTTTTATATTTTGAAATGGTTGTTACTTTTTATTGCTTGCCAAACGTAACAAAGCTTGGCTAAGCTTAGGGTCGTTCACTAATCCAGCAGCACTTCGTAACATTTCTTGGGTGTCTGGTGATAAAGAAGTGACTTCAGTTACATGACTTTGATGCTGATTTTGAGATGTATTTCTTAAACGAAGCTGAAGTTTCTGTAAATCCTGTAGTCCTTCGATTTGAGTGAGCTTAGAAATGTATTGTGTTTGAAGATATCCGAGCTGACTGATCATGGCCTGATTTTCGCCTGTAATCGTCAAAACACCATACTGATAACAGACCACCTGCCATTTTTCTGGTTGCGGCAGTAGGGGCTGAATAAGTTTCGTAAGTCTTTGCCATTGTGCGACTTGCGTTGTAAGAAACGTTAGGTTTCCTGTTTTTATGTGTTTTCTTGTTTGTTGAAACACGTTTTTAGGATCAGTCATCGGGATTGAGTTTTCCTCATCAGATTACGGTCATCTTAAACGTTCATTTCAATAGATATCAAGGACGAGATCACGCAAGAAACTTTTTAAGAACAGTTCAAGAGGTTTTTATGCATTCGAGACGTATACTACTTGCTTTTTCACTGGCAGCTTCTGCTGCATCAGTTGCTTTCGCAGATTATCAAACACTGAATAGCCAAGATGCACCAGACCGCTTAGAAGCATTGTCTCGTACACTTTCGCAAGGCTCTTACACTCATCCTGATGATCTTGATCTACCAGCATCAGCCAAAGTATCGGTGACGCTACGCGAGAAAACAGTTGAATTAAATAACGAATCTCTTGAAAAGAAATATGGGAAAACTGGTAACTCAGCTAGATTCTCAGCTTCAAGTAACAATCCCTATTCTTCATGGCTAATCAAACATCCATTACCTGAGATGACTCGTATTTCATCTGAATACGGTATGCGTACGTTGATGGGCACTACACGTGGACACTCTGGTATTGATTTAGCTGCGCCAAGTGGTACGCCTATTTATGCAACAGGTCCCGGTATCGTGACCAAAGCAGGTTGGGGCACAGGTTATGGTCAATACGTTGAAGTCAATCATGGGAACGGTTATTTGACTCGTTACGCTCATGCATCACGCATCATGGTGCGTGCAGGTGATCAAGTTCAAGCAGGTGAGCATATTGCCAATGTCGGTTGTACTGGACGTTGTACAGGCCCTCATCTACATTTTGAAGTGGTACGTGATGGAGAACGTAAAAATCCATCTAGTTACCTCGCCTTGCTTCCATAATTGCTTTATTGGTCATGCTCACTCCGTGCAATATTTCTATTATTTAAGTTAGCATCAGATTTAAAATATTGTGTATAAAAAATCGCCTATATTGGCGATTTTTTGTTATTTTGAGTAATGAAAAGTCAATAACTATTTATTATCTAAATAATGCTGTCAATCTGTATTCACTGGCATGGCTAACTTGCGCCACCCCAAATATGATAAAAATATGGACTAACCGTAGACTAAGGAAAAGGTGAGTTATGGCGTTTTATGGTGATTCCGACGCACAAGAAACCCAAGAATGGCAAGATGCTTTCGATTCCGTTTTGCAGCATATGGGTACAGAACGTGCTGCTTTTTTACTCGAAAAGCTCTATCAACGCGCAATTGCGAAGCATGTGCCTATTCAGCGCCTAAATACTCCTTACTTAAATACCATTTCAGTAGAAGAACAACCAGCGATGCCGGGTGATCAGGATATGGAGCGTCGTATTCGTGCGCTTATTCGCTGGAATGCATTGGCAATGGTATTACGCGCCAATAAAACTGGTGACGATTTGGGTGGCCATTTGGCCAGTTTTGCATCTTCAGCCACCTTGTATGATGTAGGTTTTAACCATTTTTTCCGTGCCAATAGTGATAGTTTTGGCGGCGACATGATTTATTACCAAGGTCACTGTGCACCTGGTATTTATGCCCGTTCCTTTCTTGAAGGTCGTTTGACTGAAGAACAATTGAGTAACTTCCGCCGTGAAGTGAATGGCAATGGTTTATCTAGCTATCCGCATCCCTATTTGATGCCTAACTATTGGCAGTTCCCAACCGTATCGATGGGTCTGGGACCGATCATGTCGATTTATCAGGCCCATATTCAAAAATATCTGATGAACCGTGGCTTAATTAAAGAAGAAAACCGTAAAGTCTGGGCGTATCTCGGTGATGGTGAAATGGATGAGCCTGAAAGTACAGGTGCCATTTCACTGGCAGGTCGTGAAAAGTTAGATAACTTGATCTGGGTGGTGAACTGTAATTTACAGCGTCTAGATGGTCCTGTGCGTGGTAATGGTAAAATCATTCAGGAATTAGAGTCCTTATTCCGTGGCGCGGGCTGGCGTGTGATTAAAGTGGTCTGGGGTCGTCATTGGGATCCGCTATTAGCCAATGACAAATCAGGTGCATTAAAAGCCGTGATGGAAGAAGCGGTTGATGGTGATTATCAGCGTTATCAGGTCAAGGGTGGAGCGTATACACGGGCACACTTCTTTGGTAAATATCCTGAAGCTGAAGAGTTGGTGAAAAACTTAAGCGATGAAGATATTGATAATCTGAATCGTGGTGGTCATGACCCGTATAAAGTCTATGCAGCCTATGCTGAAGCCATGAAGAGTACAGGTCAACCAACCGTGATCTTGGCGAAAACCGTAAAAGGTTATGGCTTGTCGGATGAGATCGAAGCGGGGAATAAAACCCATCAGATTAAAAAGATGCACGTTGATTCACTCAAATATGTACGTGATCGCTTCAATCTGCCATTTACCAATGAGCAACTTGAAGAATTACCGCTATACCGTCCAGCAGAAAACTCGCCAGAGCTTAAATATATGAAGGCGCGTCGTGAAGCATTAGGGGGTTATCTGCCGGCACGTCGTAAAGAGAGTGAAGCGTTAGCCATTCCTGATATTTCGATTTTCGATAGCGTCCTCAGCGGTAGTAACGGTAAAGAACAATCGACCACCATGGTGATGGTGCGTTTAATTGCGGCGTTGCTGAAAGAAAAGGCCATTAAAGACCGTGTCGTTCCAATTGTACCTGATGAAGCACGTACTTTTGGTCTGGAAGGCATGTTCCGTCAATTGGGTATTTATGCTGCGCATGGTCAGAAATATACGCCTGAAGACAATGAACAGCTCATGAACTATCGTGAAGCAAAAGATGGCCATATGCTACAAGAAGGGATCAATGAAGCGGGTGCCATGAGTGCATGGGCTGCGTTGGGTACGAGTTATTCAACCAATAACTTGCCAATGATCCCAATGTATATGTACTACTCGATGTTTGGTTTCCAGCGTATTGGTGATATTGCTTGGGCAGCAGGCGATGCACAGGCACAAGGTTTCTTGCTCGGTGCAACAGCAGGTCGTACAACTTTGAACGGCGAAGGTTTACAGCATCAGGATGGTCATTCTCACATTCTGGCCAGTACCATTCCCAACTGCGTAGCATATGATCCTTGCTTTGGTTATGAGTTGGCTGTGGTGGTGCATGATGGTTTACAGCGTATGTACGTCAATCAGGAACGTGTGTTCTATTACTTAACAGTCATGAATGAAAACTACGAACATCCAGAAATGCCAGTAGGTGCTGAAGAAGGCATCAAGCGTGGGATGTACTTGTTTGAAAAAGATGACAAGGCCACCGTGCAGCTCCTTGGTTCGGGTGTGATTCTGCGTGAAGTGATTAAAGCAGCGAAGATCTTGCGTGAAGAGTATCAGATTCATTCCAATATCTGGAGCGTCACCAGCTTTAACGAGTTAGCTCGTGATGGTATGGCGTGTGATGAATACAACCGCTTGCATCCACTGACTGAAGTCACCAAAGAATCTTGGGTGTCTCAGCAGTTGCGTGGCACAGATGGTATTGTGGTATCAGCAACTGATCACATGCGCGCCTATAGCGAACAAATTCGCGCTTATCTGCCAGATAACCGTCCTTATGTGACTTTGGGTACAGATGGTTATGGTCGTTCAGATACACGGGGGAATTTGCGTAGTTACTTTGGCGTTGATGCAGCACACATCGTGGTTGCCACATTGAAAAAACTGGCAGATGAAGGTGAAGTTGAAAACCGTTTGGTGAAAGATGCCATTTCAAGCTTTGAATTGGAAACGGATCGTCCTGTCGCATGGGCACCTCAGGCACATCCTGAAGTTCAGCCTGTTGCAGCTTACCAAGAACAATCAGGTGAGGGGAACTAAGACATGCAAGTGAAAACACCTGATATTGGCGTAGAAAAAGCAACGGTTGCCGAGATTTTAGTCAAGGTTGGCGACCAGATTTCTGAAAATGACAGTCTGATTTTACTTGAATCAGATAAGGCATCTGTTGAAGTTCCAAGCACAGCTTCTGGTGTGGTCAAAAGTATTTTGGTCAATCAGGGTGACGAGGTAACAGAAGGCACTGCTCTCATTGAATTAGAAAGCGGTACCAGTCAAAGTAATGAAGCTGCATCTAAAGAACAGGCACCTGTTCAAGCAGAGGCGGCTCCTAAATCGACCACATCTGAAACCCCAGAGCAAGTAGCAACGCAACCGATGGCTTCCACTTCATCTGGAACAACCACCGTGGTTGAGGTGCAAGTGCCAGATATTGGCGTAGAAAAGGCCACAGTTGCGGAACTCTTAGTCAAAGTGGGCGATGAAATTTCAGAAAATGACAGTCTGATTTTGCTTGAATCCGACAAAGCATCGGTTGAGGTGCCAAGCCCTGTTTCTGGAACCGTTGAAAGTGTTGCAGTGAAAGAGGGTGACAGTGTTAAAGAAGGTGTGCTTTTACTTAAAGTGAAAACACAAGCTGCAAGTGAAGAGACAACTGAACAAACAGCTACGGCAAATGAAAATACCGTAGCACAACCTGCCGAGACCACTTCAACAACTGTTGAAGATGAAATGGTTAGCTCAGGTGAACAGGAAATTAGCGTACCTGATTTGGGTGTTGATAAAGCCACGGTATCTGAAATTTTAGTACAAGTGGGTGATCATGTAGACGCACAACAAAGTTTGTGTGTGGTTGAATCTGATAAAGCTTCAGTTGAAGTGCCTAGTAGTATCGCGGGTGTGGTCAAAGCGATTCATGTCAGTGTTGGACAAGAGGTTAAACAGGGCATTGCGCTGGCAACGATTGAAGGTGAAGCAAAATCAGCGCCTAAAGCCAAAGCGCAAGCTGCTGCACCTGCTGCCCAAACGAGTTCAGTCAAAACCCAAAGTGTTACAAAACCTGCCGAACAACCAAAGCTTACTGCAGTTGATTCGGCAAGCAAGCTGAGTCAGGCACAAGAAGCTGAAAATGCTAAAGTCTATGCAGGACCTGCGGTGCGTAAGCTTGCACGTGAGCTGGGTGTAATTTTGGCACAGGTCAAAGCATCTGGTGAGCATGGGCGTTTGATGAAAGAAGACATCTATGCCCATGTGAAACAACGTATGACGGCTCCTGTGCCAACGGCAACGACTTCTGCGGCACCTGTTGCTTCTGGATTACCAGCATTGCCAGATTTTACTGCTTTTGGCGGCGGTGAAATCAAAACCATGACGCGTTTACAACAAGTATCTGTGCCGCAATTGTCACTCAATAATTTTATTCCGCAAGTGACTCAGTTTGACTTGGCAGATATTACCGAGCTTGAAGCATGGCGTGGTGAGTTAAAAGATGGCTTTAAAAAGCAAGGCGTGAGTCTGACGATTTTAGCCTTTATTGCGAAAGCAGTTGCGCATTTGCTGAAAGAAGAGCCTTACTTTGCTGGACACTTGGCTGATGATCAAAAATCAGTTTTGCTCCGCAATGAAATTCATATGGGGATTGCAGTCGCGACACCTGATGGTTTAACGGTACCTGTGCTGCGTAACCCAGATCAGAAATCGATTAAGCAAATAGCTGTTGAATTAGGTGAACTTAGTCAAAAAGCACGCGATAAGAAATTATCGCCGAAAGACTTACAAGGCGCTAACTTCACCATTACCAGTTTAGGTTCAATTGGTGGAACGGCATTTACGCCATTGGTGAACTGGCCACAAGTCGCGATTTTGGGTATTTCACCTGCAACCATGCAGCCTGTATGGAATGGCAAGGACTTCGATCCGCGCTTAATGTTACCATTATCGTTGTCTTATGATCACCGTGTGATCAATGGTGCTGATGCAGCGCGCTTTACCCATAAGCTGACCAAGTTGCTCAAAGATATTCGCACACTGTTGATTTAAAATCTGTATTGAAGATTGAAAAAAACCTCGCTTTGGCGAGGTTTTTTTTGTTTAGGTCTTATTTGAACGATCGATATGGTTTTCGATTTTTGTTTACATGAGATCAGTAAATAAACATTTTTTTAGTATGTTTAATACAGGATTGATCTAAACATTACACAGGGATGCACTAACATAAATGATGAGAAGTGACGCAATTAAAAGAAATACTTTTAAAACAGTCTAGGAGTAAAGTAATGACAAACCAGAATGATCAAAAAAATTTAGAAGTAGATTCTGATCGTTTGCAAAGCAACAAGATTAAAGCCAACGATCTGGATGTCAATATTTTGGAAAATGATGAATTTTCATCACAGCAACTCGAAGGTTTAACCGATAGTGCTGAATTAGATGAAGAGTTTAAGCAGGAGAAAAAAATGAAATCAAACCAAGATTCTAATCAATCAAGTGAACAAACAGATACTGGTCAGGATGACAGTCAGGGCAATCAAGCGATACGTGAAGCTGTGGAAAAAATTGATGCAGAGCAGTTAGAGGAAAATTTAAAAGATCGTCATCCAGAGCATCCTAGTCCAAATCCTGCTCCATTTATATCGCGAGATGAGGAGAAATAGATCGAATCAGATCAAAAAATTTGATTTTGTATTCAAGAGATGATTCGTTCTGTATTAAAAATCTATTCAAAATAATATGAATTATTTTCTTAATTTGATATGATAAGGCTACTTCATTGGGGAGTAGCCTCCAGTTACGCAAAGTAATTGGGTGATGATCAACATAATTGTTCCACCGAACATGGTCATCATAGCTTGAACGTTTGCGCGTTCTTTAGTTGGCAAGACCTTTGATTTATCGTTCTGCACTTTTGGCTAGCAGGGGCGATAGGTCATAGGTATATATGCTAGCCAGAGAACAGATATGCAAGAATTCCTGATTTCGACTTCTGTTGTTGCCCTTGCTGAAATGGGCGACAAAACCCAGCTTCTCGCGCTTTTACTCGCTGCCCGGTTCCGCAAACCTGTTCCTATTCTGATTGCAATATTGTTGGCAACGACCATCAACCACGGTTTATCTGCGGTGTTGGGTCAATGGCTCACTACAGTCTTAAACCCAACGGTGATGGTATGGGTGTTGGCGATTGGTTTTATTGGAATGGCACTCTGGATGTTAATTCCAGATAAACTGGATGATGAAACCGATAGTATTAATAAATGGCAACGTTTTGGTGTGTTTGGCGCCACCTTTATCTTATTTTTTCTAGCTGAAATTGGAGATAAAACACAAATTGCGACAGTCGCTTTAGCCGCCCGTTTCGATAGCGTATTTTGGGTAATGCTGGGTACGACCGTTGGCATGATGATTGCCAATGCGCCAGCGGTATTTATAGGCAACAAAATGGCAGATCGTTTGCCAATCTCGCTGATTCATAAAATTGGTGCTGCGATTTTTCTGATCGTCGGTATTTCAACCTTGGTTCAGCATTATTTCTTTTAAAACAAATATAAATGATCAAGCATCTGTTCGCAGGTGCTTTTTTATGCCTAATTCCCAGTCCTAAACAAGTCATAATTTTATCGCAATTAGAATCCCATTGTTTTATTATGGAATTAAACTAAAATTTATCTTAATTGGGGAATTGGGGTATGACATTTGAACATACAACTTCACAAGTGTTATTTGATCGTGATGGGCATCGGTGTATTCGCTTTAGTAGCTTAGTCAAAGGTGAAGGGGTACAGGCAAATCAATTTTTGATTATTGATCAACAACGCGCCGCTGTCTTGGATCCTGGTGGCGATTTGACCTATATGCCATTAACCATGGAACTGAATAAATATACCCGTCTGGAAAATCTGGACTATGTCATGGCCTCGCATCAGGATCCAGATATTATTACCTCTATGCCTCGTTGGCTGGTCTATACGAATGCCAAAGTGGTGGCTTCAAAACTTTGGGCACGATTTTTACCGCATTTAAGTTCAACGTTTATGAGTGAACGGATGAAAGGGCACTGGCTAGATCGGCTGATTGAATTGCCTGATGAGGGGCAAGTGTTGCCTTTGGGAAATAGTCATATTGTGGTGGTGCCAGGACATTTTTTACATTCTGTGGGTAACTTCCAGTTTTATGATCCTATCTCGAAAATTCTATTTTCAGGTGATATGGGGGCTTCGATGGTGGAGGATGCTGCAAAACCGATCGAAAATTTTGCTGAACATATTCCAAACATGAAAGGCTTTCATCAGCGTTATATGTGTTCTAATCGCGTCATTCGCTTATGGGTCAATATGGTTCGTCAGATGGATGTCGAAATGATCGTGCCTCAACACGGAACAGCATTTGTTGGAAAGGCACAGGTTCATGCGTTTTTGGACTGGATAGAGGACTTACCCTGTGGGATTGATCTTATGGATCAGACCAATTTTGCATATCCTGTTAAATGATCAATTCATAACAGATTTTGATAGTGACTCTGTTTTAAAATAGCAGTAAGGTTAAGCGATCTTATTGTTATTTTACTTTTTACAATAATAAAGGAAAACAGAATGACACTATTGAATGAGCGACAAAGCCAGATCGCCAGCTATATCATTATGACTGTTGCATTACTCATTCTGATTCCATTACATCTATTGGTGGCTTTTTTATCAGGTTTCTTGGTTTATGCGCTTCTCACCAAACTAAGTCCGTATGCTGAAAAGTTTTCCAGTGGCAAATATGGGCGAATTATTGCAGTAGCCATTTTTAATATCGTGGTGATCAGTATTTTGGTATTTCTGGTTTTTGGTTCTATTGCGTATGTAGTGCATGATCTGAAAGACGGTGGACTGGTCACCATGAGCCGAAATCTGGACACTCTACTTGAACGCTTTCAACAGGAGTTTGGTCAATATTTCTCAGGTTATATTCCTGAAAGTCTGGATGATATGAAGCAGTACGCCTTTGAGTGGCTGAAAAATCATGTGGAGACCTTACAACATGCAGGCACAGATGCCTTACATGCTTTTGTAACCATGATTATTGGGATGATTTTAGGGGCTTTGGTTTCTTTAAGTCCCATTGAAGACACTGAAAACGTACCTAGCTTTAAGCACCAATGTCTACAACGTTTAAACGTACTCTATACTGCTTTTAAAAATGTAGTGTTTGCTCAAATTAAAATTTCAATTGTGAATACTGTTTTGGCAGGTATATTTATTTTAGCGGTTTTACCATTACTCGGCATGCATTTACCTTTTGCCAAAACATTGGTGATTTTAACCTTTATTTTTGGACTGATTCCTGTTGTGGGAAATTTGATTTCAAATACATTGGTCATACTCTCTGCCATTAGTATTTCGTTTACGGCTGCCGCGATTGCCTTTATCTATTTGGTATCGATCCATAAGCTTGAATACTTTTTAAATGCCAAAATTATAGGCCAACGCATCAATGCCAATGCATGGGAACTCTTGATTGCAATGTTATTTTTTCAGGCGGTCTTTGGTCTGGCTGGTTTGATCGTTGCTCCTATTTATTATTCTTATTTTAAAAATGAAATGAAACAGGCGGGACTCATTTAGCACGAGTTTATTCAATTTAAACTCAAAACAAAGATGTCATAAAATTTCCCATAATAAAAAATGAAATTTAATGGCAAATTTGTTTATAATAGCGCACGGAAACTACCAGTGAGATTGTTATGCTGACCATCGTTCAAGAAGCGTTGACCTTCGATGATGTCTTATTACTCCCTGCCTACTCTACAGTTCTTCCAAAAGATGTCTCCTTAAAGACACGTTTGACCCGCGGTATTCAACTTAATATTCCTCTTGTTTCGGCTGCAATGGATACTGTGACTGAGTCACGTATGGCGATTGCTATGGCTCAAAACGGTGGTATTGGTATTTTGCATAAAAATATGGATATTGCCGCGCAAGCAGCAGAAGTACGTCGTGTCAAAAAGTTTGAAGCAGGCATGGTGAAAGACCCGATTACGGTGACCCCTGAAACGACAGTAGGTGAACTGATTGCCATTACACAGGCCCATAATATTAGTGGCGTACCTGTGGTCAAAGATGGCAAAGTGGTTGGGATTGTGACAGGGCGTGACACACGTTTTGAAACGAACTTAAATCAGCCAGTTAGCAATATCATGACTCCCCAAGACCGTTTAGTGACGGTGAAAGAGGGCGAATCTAAAGAAAATATTCAGGCGCTACTACAAAAGCATCGTATTGAAAAAGTATTGGTGGTGGATGACAGCCATGCCTTGAAAGGCTTGATCACGGTGACTGACTTCCGTAAAGCTGAACTGTATCCAAATGCATGTAAAGATGAATTAGGTCGTTTACGCGTGGGTGCTGCGGTAGGTACAGGTGCTGAAACTCCAGCACGTGTAGAAGCGCTAGTTGAAGCAGGTGCCGATGTGATCGTGGTGGATACTGCGCATGGTCATTCTGCGGGCGTGATTGAGCGTGTGCGTTGGGTGAAACAAAACTACCCACAAGTTCAGGTCATTGGTGGCAATATCGCAACAGGTGATGCGGCTTTGGCGTTGCTCGATGCAGGTGCGGATGCAGTAAAAGTCGGGATTGGACCAGGTTCGATCTGTACCACACGTATTGTTGCGGGTATCGGTGTTCCGCAGATTTCAGCGATTGATAATGTCGCTTCAGCACTGAAAGAACAAATTCCATTGATTGCTGATGGCGGTATTCGCTATTCAGGTGACTTGGCCAAAGCGATTGCGGCGGGTGCCAGCACGATTATGGTTGGTTCACTCATGGCAGGGACCGAAGAAGCACCGGGCGAAGTTGAATTTTTCCAAGGGCGTTACTATAAAGCGTATCGTGGTATGGGTTCATTAGGTGCAATGTCTGGCGCGACAGGTTCATCTGACCGTTATTTTCAGGATGCCAAAGCGGGTGTTGAAAAATTGGTACCAGAAGGCATCGAAGGTCGTGTTCCTTATAAAGGCCCAATGAGTGCGATTGTGCATCAAATGATGGGTGGTTTACGTTCATCGATGGGCTACACAGGTTCTGCCAATATTGAAGAGATGCGTCAGAATACCAAGTTTGTGAAAATTACCTCTGCGGGGATGCAAGAGTCACATGTACATGATGTGACCATTACCAAAGAAGCCCCGAATTATCGGGTGGGTTAATTTTCACCATCGCTACACATGAAAATGCCGTCAGTTCACTGACGGCATTTTTGTTTTGGTGTAAAGTAAACAGATGAAACAAAGGCTGTGATCGAGCAGTCCATAATAAGTGAGTAGAACATGAGTTATTTTGGAACAGATGGCATTCGTGGAAAATTTGGAGAAATGCCGATTACCCCTGAGTTTGCACTCAAACTAGGATTTGCCGCAGGTAAGGTTCTGGTACGCACCAATCCTAAAGCCAAACCATTGGTGGTATTAGGCAAAGATACACGACTGTCAGGATATATTCTGGAAGCAGCTTTACAGGCAGGTCTGAACGCGGCTGGGGTGTATGTGCACTTATTAGGGCCATTGCCAACGCCTGCCATTGCTCACTTAACGCGTGCTTTACACGCACACGCGGGGATTGTGATTTCCGCATCGCATAATCCTTACTATGATAATGGTATTAAGTTTTTTTCCAGTGAAGGCAAAAAATTACCTGATCATTTACAGGAACAAATCAATCAAGAATTAGAATATGACATCCAGATCGAAAATACCGCCAATCTGGGTAAGAGCGTTCGGGTTAAAGATGCCAATGGACGTTATATCGAATTTTGTAAATCGACTTTTCCCTATCATTTTGACTTGCGTAATTTAAAAATTGTGGTGGATTGTGCCAATGGTGCGGCTTATAGCGTCGGGCCAGCGGTGTTTCGTGAATTGGGCGCCAAAGTCGTGGCCTTATACAATGAACCAAATGGTCTAAATATCAATGAACATTGTGGTTCGACCCATCCAGAACAGTTACAAAAAGCAGTGCTAGAGCATCAAGCCGATCTTGGCATTGCTTTTGATGGCGATGCGGATCGCGTGATTATGGTGGATCAATTTGGTCATCAGGTCGATGGCGATCATATTTTGTATATTTTGGCGACTCAGGCCAACAACAAGCCTGCGGGTATTGTGGGAACAGTCATGAGCAATATGGCGCTGGAATTGGCGCTGGAAGCAGCGCAAGTGCCATTCGTTCGTGCCAAAGTGGGTGATCGCTATGTGCTGCAAGCGCTTGAGGAAAATAATTGGGTGATTGGTGGGGAACCATCTGGTCATATTTTAACTTTAGATAAAAGTACTACGGGCGATGCAATTATTGCGGCATTGCAAGTGCTGACCGTGATGGTTGAGCAGGAAAAAGCCCTACATGAATTGGTCGCTGACTTTAAACTCTTTCCACAAGTCTTGGTCAATGTTCGTCTTGATCAAATGATCGATCCGTATGCGGTACCTGCTTTGGTGGCAGAGTTTGAAAAAGCCGAAGCGCAACTGAAAGGACGTGGTCGCTTATTGATTCGTAAGTCAGGCACAGAACCTGTCATTCGAGTGATGGTCGAAGGTGATCAACAAGAAGAAGTGACAGCGCTTGCCAATCATTTGGCTGAAGCTGTGCGTTTTCACGCCACTGCTGCATGAAAGGGGAAATCATATGAGTGACCTGATTAAAGACCTGAGTGAATTACGTCTCAGCTATGAAAAAGGTGAGCTGTATGAAAATCAAGTCAGTCCAAATCCTCATGAGCAATTTTTACAGTGGTTTAATTACGCACTAGAAGCAAAAGTTCATGAACCGTATGCTATGTCGGTGGCAACTTGTAATGTTCAAGGTCGCCCACATGTGCGGACGCTGTTGCTGCGTGGTGCAACAGAAGCTGGTTATGATTTTTATACCAACTATGACAGCCAAAAAGGACAGGATTTAGCTGAAAATCCTTATGTCGAGCTGATGTTTTATTGGCATGATCTGGAGCGACAGATTCGGATTGGTGGTCGAGTTAATAAAATCCCTGAACTTGAAGCGATTGATTACTATCATAAGCGTCCACGTGATAGCCAGATTGCGGCACACATTAGTACGCCACAAAGTGGTGTCATTGAAAGTCGTGATGTGTTGGTGCAGCGTTTTAATCAGCTCCATGATCAGGTGGGTGACAAAGCTGAGTTACCTAAACCTGAGTTTTGGGGGGGATATCGCCTACAGCCTGATTATTATGAATTTTGGCAAGGTCGACCCAACCGTTTACATGACCGACTCAGTTATGCGAAAGTGGATGGTACATGGAAGTTACAGCGTTTAATGCCTTAAATGATCCGATTTCAAATTAAACAACGCCCTTTATTGACACGTCCTGAACAGTTTCAGGGTGTGCCGACTTTTATTGCTGAAATTTTGGCACGTCGTGGGGTCAATTCAAGTGATGAACTTGATTTAAAACTCAAACATTTGCTTGCGCCGCAGTTGAAAGATCTGGACAAAGCGATTCAATTGATTGATCAGGCGATTGATCAGCAACAAAAGATCGTGATTGTCGGGGATTATGATGCAGATGGTGCCACCAGTACGGCATTAATGATCTTGGTACTGCGTGATATGGGCGCAAAAGTTGAATATCTCGTGCCTGACCGCTTTAAATATGGCTATGGCTTAACGCCTGCCATTGCAGAGTTGGCAGATCACACTTTTCAGCCAGATTTATTGATTACGGTAGACAATGGGATTTCCAGTCATGCAGGTGTTGAGCGTTGTCATGAATTAGGCATGCAGGTCATTATCACCGACCACCATCTAACCACCAAAGCTACGCCACAGGCTGAAGCCGTGGTCAACCCCAACCAACTAGGCTGTGAATTTCCAAGTAAGGCATTGGCGGGGGTCGGTGTGGCTTTTTATTTACTGGCAAATTTGGCGACTTACCGCAGCAAGCTGAATAAAAGCAGTTCTAAAATAAGCCAATATCTGGATTTGGTGGCACTCGGAACCTATGCAGATGTGGCGAGTCTGGATTATAACAACCGAATTCTAGTCGATGCAGGTCTAAAGCGGATTCAGCAACAGCAATGTCGTCTAGGTATATTGGCTTTGCTAGAAATCGCGAAACGCGATGCAGCCAGTTTAAAAGCGCAGGATTTGGGTTTTGTGCTTGGCCCACGCATCAATGCCGCTGGACGCATGGACAGCATGAATATCGGCATTGAATGTTTATTGGCAGATGATTATGCCAAGGCTTATCAGATTGCAGTACAACTGAATCAGCTCAATGTTGAACGCCGCCAAGTTGAAACCACTATGAAGCAACAGGCAATCGATTCTCTGGAGCAACTCCAACTGGAGACAGAGAGCATTCCTTCTGCCTTAGTCTTATTCGAACAAAGTTGGCATCAAGGGGTGATCGGGATTGTGGCGGGGCGTTTAAAAGAACAATTTCACCGCCCGAGTATTGTCTTTGCGCCAGATGAAGATGGGCAGCATATTAAGGGGTCGGCACGTTCTATTGATGGTATTCATATCCGTGATGCAATTGAACGTGTGGCGGAGCGCCATCCAGAGTTAATTAGTCATTTTGGTGGTCATGCTGCGGCAGCGGGTTTAACTTTGCATAAAGATCATTTTGAGGCATTTAAACAACATTTCACCGATTTGCTCGCGGATATGGATCAGGAATTATTTCAGGCCACATTATGGACAGATGGTCATTTGCCGCATCACGCTTTTGATCTGGAAACACTGAGTCAGATCGAACAGCTCGGACCGTGGGGACATAAATTTCCCTTACCTCAGTTTGAAGGGGAGTTTGGAGTACTTGATTATCGCTGGCTCAAAGAGAGTCATTTGAAGCTTAAACTGGCTTTGGATCATGGTGCAACAGTGGATGCTATTGCCTTTAATGCAAAAGATAAATTTGAATTCAATCCAATGAAAGAAAGTGTGCGGCTGGTGTATGAACTGGAGCGCAATCAATTTAATGGTTCGGTCAGCTTACAGCTACGGATTATTTATTTAGAACAATAATTGAATTTAGAAAACAACATAAAAGTAGGCTAAATAACGAACTTGCTTTTATTTTGCCCTTTTTATGTGAAATGAAAGCGTTCTTATTTATTCAATAGCGTGATCTGAGCTGTTTTCATCTTGAGGAAATATTTCCTCAATTGTTAATTTAAACTGTCTTGATAATTTGAATGCCAGAGACAGACTCGGGTCATAACGGCCTTTTTCAATGGCATTAATCGTTTGGCGAGACACACCCAGCAAAACAGCCAAATCATTTTGCGATAATCCTTGATTTTTGCGTAGTGTAGGAAGCTTATTTCTCATCGATTGTAATACCAAGAACCTATAATTGTACTTATTGACCAAAAGGTTCCCATCATAGGCCAGACAATAAACATGGTCAGTTTGGGAAATCCAATATTTTCCAAAAAGCCGTAGCTAAAAGTAAGGAATGCGGTGCCGAGGAAACTAATGGCGAGTGCTTGTAATTGAATTTTACGCTGTAATTCATCAAAACGAATAAATTGACGAATAATAACCCAGATCACCAGTATAACGGGAAGCACGGGAAGTAAAGAAACCAAGACTTTTAACGATTGATTTTCAATATGAGTAAGTGCTTTTAATGAAATAATTAAGATCACCACATAAAATGTAATGGCTAAAACTAATTCCAGAACAGCACGAGATTTATTCATTGGATACCTATGTAAAGTTTACTTTACATTAAGAGTATTCGTAATTTATAAAAATGTAAAGTTTTATTTACATTTTGGAGGTGTAAACGTTTACTAAAATAAAAATTAAATAAAAGATGGGGGACAATGCTGACTGAAATAAATAAGTTATATTCATTAAATTTTAAAATAAAAAAATCGCTCAAAATGAGCGATTTTTTGATGTTTAAGTTTCCAATTAGAAACGGTAAGCAGCACGAACACCATAAGTGTTGTAGTTGTCACCAAAACCGATACGACCTTCAACGCTGACTTGTTGATTGAGGAATTTCTTCGCGTTAATACCCCACTCATCACGATCTGTTAAGTCGTTATTGTAGTAATCTGCACCTACGCTAAATGTTTTATCGATATAGTAATCACCACGAACACGATATTCATCAAGATCACCAAATGCACCGTATGCCTCAAGGTTTACATCATGTTGACCGACTTGAGTGACATATTTGGCACGAATAGTTGGGTCAGCACCATCATCGCCATCTTTCTGGTCATAACCTGTTACACCTAAAGCAAGTAATAAACCTGGTGTTGGTAGGTAACCTATTTCAGCGCCGTAAAGAGTTGTTTTACTATCAATTGGGCTGTTATCGACTTCAAATTCTTCACGACCAATACGACCACTCACATAGAAGTCACTATTTGGGACATAGTATTCAGCGCCAATACCGTAGTTAGTATCTTTTACGCCATCGTTGTCTGCATATTTAACGTTGGCACTCACGTTACTAGCACGGTCAAGAAACGCGGCTTCTGCAAGTGGTGAATTACGGGTTTGTACAGGGTTGAAATAGTAAGTTCCATCTAAACCAAACTGATGAGTTGCATCATAGTCATCCCAGTCATTATAGGTATAAGAACCGCCGACTTCAGCCTGATAGGCATGTGCAGTACCAGTGCCTACAAAGGCCAATGTGGATAATAAAGCAGATGCAATTGCTAATTTTTTCATGGAAATCTCCCCTCCAAAGTTTTTAAAAAAGTAAATCTTTTGTTACAACTTAGAGTGTATTGGAAAATTATGGTGCGTCAATCTTGGCTTAGTAACTGTAGTGTAATAATGTAATTGCAATGTAAATTTTTAAATATAAGTTATTGTAATTAAATAAAATAATTGAATGTTTTGTTTTATTAAAAGATACGTAGTTTTGTGAGTATTGTAATATTTTGCTCAATAAAGAGGCATTTTTGTGAGTGAATATCTTCAGATGCACATCATGATGGAGAGTAAAATGCTTTAATAAATAGCAATAATGAAGCCGAATACAGAAAGCTATTCAGCTTATTTTAAGTTTTTTCAGTGTGCGGTCTGAGGTCTTCATCGCAGTGATCATGTTTCATATCATGTCTTAAAAAACACTTTATGCTAAAATAATGCGCTATTTATTTTTGATGTGAGCATAATCGCGTGGAAATTAATCCTTATCTAAACCAATTAAAAGATTTAACTGATCGTAGTCAAACACTACGGGGGTATCTTTGACTACGATCTGAAAAAAGAACGTTTAGAAGAAGTCCTGCGTGAATTAGAAGATCCTGCGATCTGGAATGACCAGAGTCGCGCTCAAGCGATGGCCAAAGAAAAAGGCGAGCTTGAAAATATAATTAATGTGCTGGATGGTTTGGCTGAACAACTTGAAGATGCCAAAGCCATGCTGGATTTGGCGGTTGAAGCCGATGATGAAAGCTTACTGGTGGATGTAGAAGCTGAACTTGCCACCGCTGAAGAAGAACTGGCCAAGCTAGAATTCCGTCGGATGTTTAGCAACCCCATGGATCCAAATCCATGTTATGTCGAGATTCAGGCGGGGTCTGGCGGCACAGAAGCGCAAGACTGGGCATCGATGCTGTTACGGATGTATATGCGCTGGATTGAACGTCATGGCTTTAAAGCTGAATTGATGGAAGAGTCAGATGGTGATGTGGCAGGCATTAAATCTGCGACTATCCGTGTAGAGGGTGAGTATGCCTATGGTTGGTTACGCACCGAATCGGGTGTACATCGCTTAGTACGTAAATCACCATTTGATAGTGGTAATCGTCGTCATACTTCGTTTAGTGCAGTGTTTGTATCACCTGAAATTGATGACAATATCGAGATCGAAATCAATCCATCCGATGTGCGCACCGATACTTACCGCGCTTCAGGTGCGGGTGGTCAGCACATTAACAAAACCGATTCTGCGGTGCGTTTAACCCATGCGCCAACAGGGATTGTGGTGGCATGTCAAAATCAGCGCTCGCAACATGCGAACCGTGATCATGCATGGAAACAGTTACGTGCCAAATTGTATGAGCTGGAAATGAGTAAGCGTAATGAAGCCGCTCAGGCACTGGAAGACTCAAAATCTGACATCGGTTGGGGCAGTCAAATCCGCTCTTATGTACTAGATGATTCACGTATTAAAGACTTAAGAACTGGGGTTGAGAACTCCAATACTGGCGCTGTACTGGATGGTGATCTGGACAAATTTATTGAAGCCAGTTTAAAACAAGGTCTCTAAGTTACAAGTCAATTGGCAAAGCAAATTTACATGCGATGACAATATATCTATAAAAATAGATATTAATATCTAAATTATTCGATATAATGAGATCAGGTGTTGAACAATGCTTTGTCATTTAACCCATGAGCAAGGTTTATGGATGTAGATGCGATTTTTAAAGCCTTAGCCAATCCGACTCGCCGGCAAATTTTGCAATGGTTAAAGCAGCCAGCCCATTATTTGTCGGTAGAAGAGTGTGGCAATTTTGAACGTGGTGTCTGTGCGGGTCACATTGAACGTTTGGGCAATGTCTCCCAATCTACCATGTCCAATCATTTGTCTGTATTGCAACAGGCAGGATTGATTAAGGTCGAAAAATATGGTCAATGGTCTTATTTTTCACGTAATGAAGCATTGATTCAGCAATATCTCGATCATTTAAAACAAGCACTGTAACTCAAGCAAACAGTGTGAGCCGAGGCGATTATGGCTGAATTGAACTCTCCCTTGAAAATTGGCGATTTTGAAATTAAAAATCGTCTGGTCATGGCTCCTTTAACCCGCGCACGAAGTGGTGAAACTCGTGTTCCGAATCAATTGATGCAGGAATACTATGCCCAGCGCGCCAATGCAGGTCTGATCTTGACTGAGGCGACAGTGATTGCCCCTAAAGCAGTCGGTTATGCAGAAACACCGGGGCTGTGGTCAGAGCAACAGGCAAAGGCATGGCAGCCAATTATAGAGGCAGTGCATGCACAAGGCTCAAAAATGGTGGTACAGCTTTGGCATGTGGGACGTATTTCTCATCCAGATCTTTTGGATGGCGATACACCTGTTGCACCAAGTGCCATTCAACCAGCTGGACACGTCAGTTTATTACGACCAAAACGTCCATATGTGACACCGCGTGCATTATCGATTGAAGAGATTCAGGAGATTGTCGCGCAATATAAACATGCCGCGGAGTTAGCCAAAGTTGCTGGTTTTGATGGAGTGGAGTTGCATGCGGCAAATGGTTATTTGATTGACCAATTCTTGCAAAGTACCACAAACCATCGTGATGATGAATATGGCGGTAGCCTTGAAAATCGCGCGCGCTTATTGTTACAAGTGGTCGATGCATTTATTGAGGTTTGGGGTGCAGGACGTGTTGGCGTGCATATTGCACCGCGAGCAGATTCGCATGACATGGGGGATGCCAATCCACTAGAAACCTTTGGTTATGTGATGCAACAACTGAGTCAGCGCCAGATTGCCTTTGTTTTCTCAAGAGAATATCAAGCCGAAGACAGTATCAGTCCACAATTGCGTCAGCAATTTACAGGGGCGTGGATCGCCAATGAAAATCTAACGCCTGAATCAGCCAAACAGCTTTTGGCATCAGGCGAAGCAGATGCGGTTTCTTTTGGTAAAGCCTATATTGCTAATCCTGACCTGTTGACTCGTTTGGAAAAGAATCTGCCATTCAATGAGTTAAATCCAGAAACCATTTATGCCAAAGGTGCATTGGGATATACCGATTATCCTGCTTTAGCTGAGCATACCCTCGAAGCTTAAACAGTCCATTTTCTTTAGAGCGACGCACTTTAACAAAAGTGTGTCGCTCTGTTATATTCAAGCCCTGTAAAATCAATTGAGATCAAACTGTTTGGCGACTCCATTTTGGTATAACTTTTTATTGGCGTGTATCAAGCCTTTTTATCGCTGGAAGATCAAACAGCGCGCTGAAACAAATGCACTCTATCAACAGGAATGTCTGGAGCGTTTTGGGCCATTTCAGCGTGTTAAAAATCGTCATGCCTTATGGTTTCATGCAGTTTCAGTGGGTGAAACCAATGCCGCGCAGCCATTGATTGAACATTATTTAAAATTAGGTTATCCCGTTCTGGTGACCAATACCACCAAAACAGGTCAGACGCGCGCCAAATCTTTATTTTTAAAAGAACCCTATCTGGAGCTATTTCAGGCGGTATATTTGCCTGTGGATCAAATTGATCTGCTGCAACAGTTTTTTGCAAAATACCAGCCACGTTTTTTGGCCTTGGTCGAAACAGAATTATGGCCAAATCTAATCGATCAAGCCAGACAACATCAGATTGCAGTGATGGTACTCAATGCTCGGCTTTCTGAAAAATCGGCTAAAGGTTATGCCCGAGTAGCGGGTTTAACCCGAGCGATGCTGAGTAAAATAGATATTTTATTGGCACAGGATCAACCCACCCAACAGCGCTATATTGAATTGGGTTTAGCCGCACAAAAAGCGCTAATAGTGGGTAATATCAAATTCGATATTTCAGCACCCCCCCATTTTCTTGAGCAAGCCGAACAAATACAACAACAATGGCAATTAGCTGAGCGTCAGATTGTGACTTTGGCGAGTACCCATGCACCAGAAGAACAATTATTACTTGAGGCACTGCGAGAGGATTTACAAAATAATCCTGCCTTGTTATGTATCGTGGTACCGCGTCATCCTGAGCGTTTTGATGAAGTCTTTCAGTTATGCCAGAAACTCAATCTAAACACTCAACGGCGTAGTTCGGGTCAGAACGTTCAACCCGACACTCAAGTTTATCTGGCAGATAGTATGGGTGAATTATGGTTATGGTATGCCTTAAGTCAGGTCTGTTTTGTCGGAGGCTCGCTCAATCAACCGGGGGGCGGACATAATATTTTGGAACCGATGGCGCTTTATGTGCCGACCGTGATTGGCCCGCATTATTTTAATTTTCAAAATATCGTGGATGAATGTGTTGCTGAACAGGCGATTGACATTGCACCCGATGCACAGGCGGCAGTGGCAGCGTTTCGACATTATTTATATGATCAAGAGGCTGCAACACATATGGCAGCTCAGGCACAACGAGTGTTAGCGCGGAATCAGGGGTCATTACGACATCATATCGCTGTAATCGACCACTATCTGGATCAGCAGGCGATGAATGCATGAATATTGTGTTATTGGAACCCGAGGATGTTAAAGAGACATTGTGGGTCATTCACCAGTCCAGACAATATCAGCATATTATTCAGCATTTAAAATTGAATGTCGGTGATCGGCTCAAAGTTGGGATTCGCAATGAGACACGCTATCTCGTTGAAATAAAAAAAATTGATTTCGATAAAATCTGGATTGAACCGATTCAACAAGAAAAAGTGCCTGCCAAATTGCCCGTGACTTTAATTGTGGCATTGCCCAGACCCAAAGTGTTACGTCGTATTGTGATGGACAGCGTGACATTGGGTGTGGACAAGTTGATACTTATCCACAGTTATCGTGTGGATAAAAGTTATTGGCAAACGCCTTTTTTAAAACAACTGGATCATTATGTGACTTTAGGCTTGGAGCAGGCAGGAGATGTAGTTGTTCCTGAAATTGAGTTATACCCACGTTTTAAGCCATTTGTTGAAGATATTTTGCCGCAAATGATTGATAAAGATCGACCTGCTTATTTGGCACATCCTTATGCAGAAACCGCCATGCCCTATGCAATTGATCATCCCTGTAGCATCATCATTGGGCCAGAAGGGGGATTTATCCCTTATGAGGTAGATTTACTAACCCAAAACGGCTGCCAAGCGTATCACTTAGGCAACCGTATTTTAAGAACAGAAACCGCTATTTCCTATTTATTGGGAAGATTGTTTGCTTGATTCTGCGGTTGTTGCTGTATTGAGTAATTCTGGTGCACTTTGATGGACTTTAAGTTCCTGAATCGGGTAAGGAATATTGATAGCATTTGCACTAAATGCCTGTTTGACTTCAGCCTGAATCTCGCTAATAGAAGCTGAAATCCCGGTTTCTGTCGTGTCTACCCACCATTGAACGGTAAGATTGACTGAAAAATCGGCCAATGCGGTGACATTGACACTAAATGCAGGCTGACTCAGGACATTACGGTTATTATTCAGAATATCCAGAATAATCGATTTTGCTTTTTGTTCATCATCTTCATAGCCAATACCCACCACAAATTGGCAGCGTCGACGTTGATAAGCAGTATTCACCGTAATAGCGCTGGTATAAACCGTTGCATTTGGAATGACTAAACGGCGGCCATCAGGCGAACGTAAAAAAGTCGCACGGATTTGAATATCTTCGACGGTTCCTTCCATACCATTGACAATAATATCGTCGCCAATACGAAATGGTTCACCCAATAAAATCAGAACGCCCGATAATAAGTTCTGGAAAATATCCTTAAAGGCGAAACCAATCGCCACCGAACCAATCCCTAGCGCACTGACCAGTTGACTTGGGGTAAAACCGGGAATGGCAATCACCAATGCAATGAGGAAACCCACAAACATGATCAAAACACTACCGACACGATTCAGTACCAAGACCAGATTCTGGCGGGTATAACTGCGATTACTGAGGGTTTTGGCGATAAAAAACTTAAAGACTTTGGTTAAAAGCCAAAAAATCAAAAAAACGGCCAAAGCAATACATAAGTAAGGCACACGTTCCCAGAAGCTATCCACGATTTTATCAATCGCGGTATAGGCATCGTGGTATTTTTCAGTATGTTGAATGACCGATTTTGTGGTTTTCTCACCCGCTTGTTGAATCAGTTGAGCGGTATCGGTTGCGACATCGCTCAGTTTATTATCTTCGGCCACATTGATTTCCCAAATACCAGCTTTAAAAAACAAGGCGATAGTGTAGTACGATCACCTATATCCCTCAACTAGGTTGCAATAGAGATTAGAAATAGCTTGTACCTTTTTGTACGATCTCTGTTGGAGTTTGCAGTTCGCCTGTACTAGACATGAATGAAATCAGGCTGGCAACAGAAAATAGACTTAAAATCATGACAATAATCATGAGCCACGCCAGAATTTTTTCCCATACGGCTGACGGACGCGGTGCACCATAATCATTCAAGCCTTTGCTTCCTGGAACAAAAAGCACATAAAGCATAAATAGAAATTGTATGAGCGGAATTAAAATCAATAAGCACAGCCAACCACTACGATTGGCATCATGTAAACGACGAACTAAAAAAACGATATGAAAATAGGCAACGATTGCCCATAACACCAAGATGCCGATGCCCATCGCGCCACTAAACAAATCCATGACTCGATCATTAATGGAAAAGGTGCTTAGACTAAACGCACCTACAAAAACGCCCAATGCTAAATAGGCAACTACGGTCACAATATTTAAAAAACCATACCAACCCAGATAACTTAGACGATTAAAACGCCCATTGGGAGATAAAGGATTATCTTTTATTTCAATACTATTTCTGGCAAAGAAAGGAGAATTTGAAGATGGCTGTGTCATATGGTCCTCATTTTTTTGAATGGTTATATTCGGATGAAATGTTACAGTTCTTAAGCTTTAGTGAAGCTACAGTTTGAAATCTTCATTAAAAAAAGTATAGCTAAGTACACAAAAAATCAATAATTTTATTCGAAAAGATAATGTCTGAACTAAAAAATTAGGCTATGTTGAACTAAGACCAAAGCATTATTGTTTGCACTTTTATGCTGTGTTCATACTGCTTAAGGCGGAATAAAAATCAATAAGTAAATGACTGACAAAATCTCGTGATGAGATATCAAACATCAAGGAAGGGAACAGCATGAATGACATCTATCCAGTACCCGAAGAATTTAAAAAAACAGCGCGGACGCTTGAAGTAGATTATTTTGAGCGTTATCAGCAATCAATCGAGCAACCTGAAGAGTTCTGGGCAGCCGAAGCGAAACGACTGGATTGGATCAAACCCTTTACACAGGTCAAAAATACCAGTTATGACACCGACAATTTTAAGATCGAATGGTTCGCTGATGGTGAGTTAAACGTCAGTGCAAACTGTCTGGATCGACATCTCAAAGAACATCCACATAAACCTGCGATTATTTGGGAAGGTGATCACCCTTCACGGCATAAAATTATTTCGTTTAAAGAGTTATACGAAGAAGTTTGTCGTTTTGCCAATGTTTTAAAAAAATATGGTATTTCCAAAGGCGACCGTGTGGTGCTGTATATGCCAATGGTGTCCGAAGCAGCGATTGCCATGCTGGCCTGTGCGCGTATCGGTGCGGTGCATTGTGTGGTCTTTGGTGGGTTTTCTCCAGATTCATTGGCGAGTCGAATTAAAGACAGTCAAGCCAACCTGGTCATTACTGCCGATGCGGGAATGCGCGGTGGGAAACAACTTCCTCTAAAAGAAAGTGTCGATGAAGCACTAAAACTCGATGGAACCCATAGCGTAGAGCATGTGATTGTGGTGCATCGCACAGGTAATCCAATCCACTTTCAACAAGGGCGTGATCTTTGGTATCACGAAGTGATCACAGAAGTTGATGAGATTTGCCCGCCTGAACCGATGAATGCCGAAGATCCTTTATTTATTCTTTATACTTCTGGCTCAACGGGAAAACCAAAAGGTGTGTTGCATACCACAGGCGGCTATCTGGTCTATGTGAATTCGACCTTTAGAGAGGTTTTTGATTTAAAACAGGACGATATTTACTGGTGTACTGCGGATGTAGGCTGGATTACAGGACATAGTTATCTGCTCTATGGTCCATTGTCTAATGGTACGACTACCCTCATGTTTGAGGGCGTTCCGCAATATCCAACATGGGCGCGCATCGGACATATTGTCGATAAGCATAATGTCACCATTTTATATACTGCACCAACGGCTATTCGTTCCATGATGCGTGAAGGCGATGCCTATGTACGCGAAAGTGATCGTAGCAGTTTGCGACTTTTAGGAACGGTCGGTGAGCCGATTAACCCTGAGGCTTGGTCATGGTATTACAATGTTGTGGGTGAAGCTCGTTGCCCTGTGGTCGACACATGGTGGCAAACCGAAACGGGGGGAATTTTGATTTCTCCGCTTCCGGGGGCTACTGCTTTAAAACCTGGTTCTGCAACACGCCCTTATTTTGGGGTGCAGCCTGCGTTAGTGGATGGAGACGGCAAAGAACTTGAGGGCGAAGCCGAAGGAAATTTGATCATTAAGGACTCATGGCCGGGGCAAATGCGAACGATTTGGGGCGATCCGAATCGTTTTATTGAAGCCTACTTTTCCACATTTAAAGGCAGTTATTTTACGGGCGATGGTGCGCGGCGTGATAAAGATGGATACTACTGGATTACTGGGCGTGTCGATGATGTGTTAAATGTATCTGGACATCGTTTGGGAACCGCTGAAATTGAAAGTGCCTTAGTCGCTCATGAGCATGTTGCTGAAGCTGCCGTTGTGGGTATGCCGCATGAAATTAAAGGACAAGGTATTTGTACGTTTGTGACTTTACAGGCAGGAGTCGCTGAGTCTGAAGAATTACGGGCAGAATTAGTCCAATGGGTACGTAAACAACTTGGACCGATCGCCACCCCTGATGCATTGCACTGGGCGCCTGCTTTGCCGAAAACCCGTTCAGGAAAAATCATGCGACGTATTTTACGTAAAATTGCGGCGAACGAACTGGACAGTCTGGGGGATACTTCAACACTGGCAGAACCCGCGGTGGTGGAGCATTTGATTGCTACCGTTTATCCAGATCGTTGATCTTGATTGCTAAAAATACCGTCGCCAAGACGGTTTTTTTATTTTGATGCTGAGTATCTTCAAGATTGTGATAAAACAACTGGCTTAAGTTTGTTAGGCTATCGAACTGATTTAAAAAATAAAGCAAGGATGAAAAACATGAATGCCGTTGATTTTTCACTGCACAACGATCCGATTGAAATTGCCCAAACACTGGCATCTGAATTTGCAAAGACAGCAGCGGCGCGTGATAAACAAGGTGGTAATCCAAAAACTGAGCGCGATCAACTCCGTGCCAGTGGATTATTGAGCTTATCGATTCCTCAACAATATGGAGGAATCGGAGCAGACTGGACAACCATTTTTAAGACCATTCAAATCATTGCACAGGCTGATAGTTCATTGGCACATGTTTATGGATTTCATCATTTACTGATTGCGACCGTACAATTATTTTCCCAACCTAAACAATATGCCAAATGGTTTGAACAAACGGCGCAGCAACAATTATTTTGGGGAAATGCACTTAATCCGCTAGATCAGCGTGTACAAATCGAGCAACTGAGTGAAGATGAATATTTGTTTCATGGAGATAAAAGTTTTTGTTCTGGTTCAATGGACTCTGACGTTTTGCTCTGTTCAGGTTATTTAAACGATCAATTACGCATCGGAGTGATTCCAAGTCAACGCGAGGGTATTTGTTTTCTACGCGACTGGAACAATATGGGACAACGTCAAACCGATAGTGGTACAACGCATTTTGAACAAGTAAGAATTTTTAAAGATGAATTATTGTTAAATCCTGGCCCTTTAAGTACGCCTTATGCCAGTTTAAGACCATTGATTGCTCAATTAATATTTGTGCATTTATTTTTGGGTGTGGCAGAAGGGGCATTTGAAACGGCCAGACAAGCCGTTCAGTCACAAAAAGCATGGTTTAAATCAAGTGCTGAAACTGCAATCCAAGATCCCTATATTCAAAAGCATTTTGCCGAATTTTATGTTCAGCTTGAAAGTGTTCGTTTGTTGACAGAAAAAGCAGTCAAACTGTTACAACACGCATGGCAGCAGGGAGAACAATTAACGGCACAGCAACGTGGCGAAGTATCTGTTGCAATTGCCACAGCTAAAATTGCTGCGACGCAAAGCAGTCTTTTCATTACTCAGAATATTTTTCAGGTGATGGGCGCACGTGCCACAACTGCACAACTCAATTCGGATCGCTTCTGGCGCAATGTACGCACTCAAACCTTACATGATCCGATCGACTACAAATATCAGGAAGTGGGCGAGTGGGTGTTGACGGGAAAAGTCCCTGAGCCGAGTTTTTATTCTTAATTTGGATATAGTTTACTCATAATTAGTGGAAAGATGAAGGATGTGTTGTTTTTTTGTTTGTATTAAATGATAATTATTATCGTTAATATTAATGTTTAATGGAATTATAATGCCGACCTTTTCCCAGACTCCTTTATCACATGCTGTTGTTTCGTTTATTCTCCTTGGGATTTCACCTTTAGTCATTGCCAATGAGGACGCTTCAGATCAAGAAACGGCGGTATTACCCTCAATTGTATTACATGCTGATGAGCAGGGAGATAAAACTGAAGGGACAGGTAGCTATAAGGCAAAAGCGTCTAAAGGATCCGCTAAATTAAACTTGAGTATTCAGGAAACCCCTCAGTCTGTCAGCGTGATTACGCGTGAGCAGATTGAGCAAAGAAACTTAAATATTATTGATGATGTATTAATGGCAACGCCTGGCATCACAGTAACGAAACTTGATAGTGAGCGTTCTTCATACTATAGCCGCGGTTATCCAATTACCAATCGCCAGATTGATGGAATGCCGATTGGCGACAATAGCCCTCGTACTGATAGTTTCTTTTTTGATCGTATTGAAGTCGTAAAAGGCGCAACAGGTTTAAGTGGTTCTACGGGGAATCCTTCTGCGACTATTAACATGATCCGTAAGCGTCCTACCAAAGAATTATCAGGTTATGCATCTACCTCATTCAGTCGATGGGATACGATTCGTAATGAAGCGGATGTTTCGGTGCCATTAACTCAAGATGGTCGTATTCGTAGTCGTGTTATGGCGATGCATGAGCAAGGCGACTCATATATGGATTATTACTCGCTCGAATCTACAGCGGCAATGGCAATGGTGGAGGCCGATTTTTCGGATCGTTTAACGGGAAGTATTGGATTTCAGTATCAGGATAATCAGCCCAAAGGTTCGACATGGGGGGCAGTACCCTACTGGAATGCTGATGGAAGTTTAGCCAATTTGCCACGCAATTTCAGTTTGGCGAATCGTTGGAACACAATTAGTCAGAATGATCGTACTGCATTTGCCGATTTAAGTTATAAATTTGCAAATGATTGGTTGATTAAAGCCGCAGCTTCGTATTCCTATTCAAAAAACTTCTGGTTGATGTCTTATGGTGGCAGTGGTTTTCCCAAGTCAGATGGTACAGGTATAGGCCTTTGGTCTACGGTTTATCCGACGCAGGAATCTAAAAAAACCAATTTAGAATTATATACGACAGGTCCATTTAAACTCTTTAATCGTGAGCATGAATTGATTTTGGGGGCGAATGGTTATCAGCGTTCCAGTGATGCTCCAACAGGTGCTTTATATGGCAATATCGGCGATCAAGTAACCTGTACAGGAAAGAATGAAACTATTGCCAATAATATCGCAGGATCATGTTTGATTAATAACTGGCAAAGCTGGAATGGTAATGCCACCACTCAACCAAATTATACCGTAACTCCCTCAACTAAAGATGCGAAACAACAAAATTACGGGGTTTACAGTACGGTGCGTTTAAGCATTACCGATCCACTTAAACTGATTGTGGGGGGACGATATAGTGAATATAAAGCCACCAATGGCACCAAAAGTGATGTAAAAGCGGATTCTTTTACTCCTTATGTCGGCGTGACTTATGACATTACACCTTTAGTAACAGCCTATGCGAGTTATACCGATATTTTTAGCCCAACGACCAATAAAGATCGAAATAGTAGATTTCTTGATCCAGAAACAGGAAAAGCCTATGAAATTGGGATGAAAACCAGTTTGTTGAATGAACAATTATTAGCAACCGCTGCCATTTTTCGCTCTGAAAAAGAGAATATAGCAGTTCGAGATCTAGAGGCTGTTAATCAAGGAATTAAAACAGATGATGGCGCTGATCCAATGATTGCATCTGGCGAAGGATATAAGGTCGAAGGCTTTGAAGTAGAAGCTATTGGCCAAATTACCAAAGGCTGGAATGTGAGTGCAGGTTATACTTATGTCAATAGCGTGAGCTCTCCACAAGTAAGTGCTTTAACTAACGTACCGCAAAATTTGGTCAAAGTGTATACCAATCTGAAATTACCTGAAGCATGGTGGGATGGAGCAGAGAAACTAAATGTAGGTTTCGGTATCAATTGGCAAAGTGAAGTAAAGCGTAAATGGGGTGGCGCACCTAGTAATACCGATGGCTTTGTTCGTCAGGATGCCTATTTTCTAGCCAGCGCTAATATTGGCTATGACTTTAGCAAAAATTTAAGTGCCAACCTGCAATTTAATAATTTATTTGATGAAAAGTATTATCAGGAAATTGGATTTTACAATGGTGTTTATTGGGGAGAACCAAGAAACGTCACGTTAACGCTTAAAGCAAAATTCTAATTTAAAATAAATAACCCAATTCAGCCTATTGAAAGTGGGCGGATTGATCAAATGAAGAATAAAATCACCCCAGACCGAGTTCTGGGGTGTAATTATTGTTTTATACAGAGTATTTCTTATTGTTTTTATTCAAGCTTATTTGACTCAAGCGGACTTCGCAGTCGTTTGTACCCGTTGTTGTAACTCTAATTCACGAACCAAAGGCAGAACCTTTTCACCAAAATATTCTACTTCTTCAATAAAATGTAAAAAGCCAGATAAAATCAAATCAACACCAACATTTTTGAGTGCCACGATCCGCTCGGCGATTTGCTCAGGTGTGCCAATCAGATTGGTTTTGAAGCCATCGTTATATTGCACCAGATCTTCAAAAGTGGATTTTGCCCAGTTACCTTCACCTTCAGGACTGGCTGCGCCTGCCTGACGGGTTGCGTCATCAAAGGCATTGACTGCTTCGATGTTGGCTTGATCAATAATTTCCTGTAATACGGCTTGTGCTTCTGCTTCAGTATCACGGGCGATGATAAAGGCATTGACCCCAATTTTAACCTGATGATTATTTGTTTGGGCCTTGGCACGAATATCATCCACTTGTTTTTGAATTTCCTCAACCGTATTGCCGTTGGTGAAATACCAGTCTGAAACCCGTGACGCCATATCGCGGGCAGCACGTGAACTACCACCCTGAAAGACTTCAATGCTCGGTTTCTGAATCGGCTTTGGTTTGAGGGTATAATCTTTAAATTGGTAATATTTACCATCAAAACTAAAGTTATCCGTTGTCCAGATACCCTTGATGCTGCGGATAAATTCTTCAGAACGCACATAACGTTGGTCATGTTCAGGCCATTCTTCTCCAATCGCATCAAACTCCCCCTTAAACCAACCACTCACCACATTAATGGCAATACGTCCATTAGTCAGATAATCAATGGTTGCCAGTTGTTTGGCCGCCAAAACGGGTTTCCATGGGCCGGGTAAGATCGCAGCAATCACTTTAAGCTTTTCAGTTTTGGCCAAGAGGGCATGACTAAAACTGACCGACTCATGTTGATTTTCTGCCCCATAACCTGCGGTAAAGCGGATCTGAGTCAGGGCGTAATCGAAGCCATTGGCCTCGGCTGCCTGAGCCAAACGCACATTATAGTCATAGCTCCAGTCTGTACGTTGTTCAATATTACTGACCACAAGTCCACCACTGACATTGGGAACCCAATAAGCAAATTGAATCGGCTGGGAAGAAAATTCTGACATGGTCAAACCCTCTGAGTGTGTTTCGTCGTCTTAAGCGACGTTGGTTTTTAAATTCTTATTAATTTTATGATGTAGGCGTGATTCAGCCGCATCCAGACTTGGAACTGCTGCTGAAGGAAGCACTTCATCCTGTTCAATTTGTTTATTAATGCCCAGATTTTGATTGGCTTGCTCAGTTTTGGATTTGATCACTTCAGCGCGCTGACCTTTGGCAGGTGCCCATTCCAAAATAGGTAAAGCACGAGCGACTGCTAACGTAATGCGATCGCGCAATAATTCACTTTTAATGGTGTACTCAGGGGTGAAGTCGCGATCTGTTGCATAGACACCAATGGGTAAAGTCTGAGCCTGAAAGAAGCTAAACAAGGGACGCAATTGATGTTCTAGTACTAATGCATGGCGATCACTACCGCCTGATGCTGCCAAAAGCACAGGAACATCCACCAACGCAGTTTGTTCAACAAAATCAAAAAAATGCTTAAATAAACCCGTAAATGAAGCACGATAAACGGGAGTACCCACAATGAGTGCGTCCGCAGCTTCAACTTTGGCTAAATCATCCTGTACCCGTTGTGGTAATTGATTGCGATAAATCGCACCCCCTAATAAATGTCCAATTTCACTAAATTTAATAAAATGGACATTGATCGGGGTGGCTTCACCCAGTTCATTTAAAATTTCCTGAACCAGTGCTTCTGTTTTAGAAGGGGTATTTAAACCACCAGAAACCGCAACAATATTTAAAGGATTTAACGAAGCATGAGAACTAGACATGAATAAACTCAATCACATTAATAAAACTGTCTTTATTAATTCCTATTGAGCGGTCTAGGTAAAATAAGGAAATGACCAAAACTTATCTTTTTTTTAGATATATCGCTCGCATGACGATAATCTTGATTTTTATAGGTATAACTATTTGAATATTATAAATATAATATAAAATCATATATTTATATTATTTCAAACTGGGATTATATCAAAAATTGCTGAACTTTTTCTTGACCGTAAAAATGGAAAAAATTGATCAAAATGAACGACTGATCCGACATTTGGACAAAAATTGGGATAATATGACATATCCTTAATAGCCAGAGTATGGTTAGAATTAATCTGACCGTGCCAAAGATTTCTCATTTCGCTTATGAATATATTAATCGTTGATGATCATCCGCTGTTTCGTCATGCTCTCATTCAAGCTGTGCGATATAGTTTTCCTCAGGCACAGATTCATGAGACTGCTGCCGTCAATGAGTTTTATGAGCGTCTGGAAAGTGGTTCTGAACCTGATTTGGTGTTGCTGGACTTAAACCTGCCAGGAGCGTCTGGCTTTTCAGCGCTGGTTCATGTGCGGGCGCAGTATCCTTCCATTCCGATTATTGTGGTTTCTGCACATGAAGAAGCCTCGATTATTCAACGTGCCATCGCACATGGGGCAATGGGTTATATTCCAAAGTCAGCTCATCCGAGCCATATTGGTGAAGCGATTCGTCAGGTCTTGGAAGGTGAAATCTGGTTACCGCCAAACTTACCGAATAATGTGAGTTTTGACCCGCGCGCTGCCGATGAAACTGAATTGGCAGAGCGTATTCAGTCACTCACACCACAGCAGTTCCGTGTCTTGATGATGGTGGCTGAAGGCTTATTGAACAAACAAATTGCCTATGAACTGGATGTTTCAGAAGCGACCATTAAAGCCCATGTCACCGCAATTTTCAGAAAGTTAGGCGTGCAAAATCGTACTCAGGCAGTTCTGGCCATTAATGCTTTAAATATTGAAGAAAAAAGAAAATAAAGCACGTGAATAAGTATTTATTTTCATGATTAGGATCTCTCAGGAGATCCTTTTTTATGGCTTGAAAAAAGCATGCATGATGATGCAATTCTGTTGTAATCCAATTCATGATTTTATTAAAATGATAAATGCATCACATTTATCATTATTAAATTAACTAATTCAATTAAAAAAAGAAATAAACAGAAATCATTGGCGCGTTTTTTGCTAAATCCAGTCTAGTTAGCATTTAAATAGTAATTACAAAAAGGCAGATATAAATGGCCTTAGGGGATGCATGTGAAGAATAATCAATTGAAATATGCAGCGATTGCACTATTAAGCATGGTTTTTATGACCCAGCAGAGCTGGGCAGAAACTGCACCATATATGACCGATATGAGTACAATTAGCGCAGGAAATACAGCGTGGATGCTCACCTCAACTGCACTGGTTTTATTGATGACCATTCCAGGCATTGCTTTGTTTTATGCAGGAATGGTGCGTAAAAAGAATGTATTGGCAACCTCTTTGCAAAGTTTAACGATTGTAAGCATTTCTACTATTTTATGGGTGGTCATTGGTTATAGTCTGGCGTTTACGCCTTATTCACCGTTTATTGGTGGACTGGATCGGATCATGTTGAATGGAGTTGACTTCAATTTAGTACAACAAAAGCTTTCGGTGAGTCATATTGCGCCCAGCATTCCAGAAAGCGTCTGGATTATGTTCCAGTTGACCTTTGCCATCATTACACCTGCGTTGATTACAGGGGCGTTTGCTGAACGAATGCGTTTTTCAGCCATGATCTTGTTTATGGTGTTCTGGATTTTATTGGTCTACGTGCCAGTTGCCCATTGGGTCTGGGAACCAAGTGGATGGTTGGCTCAACTAGGTGCTCTGGATTTCGCAGGCGGCACGGTGGTGCATATTAATGCAGGTGCCGCAGGGCTAGTCTGTGCCTATATGTTAGGCAAGCGTCGTGGTTATGGTCGCGAACCTTTTATTCCAAATAATTTGATGTACACCTTTATTGGCGCTTCATTGCTTTGGGTCGGCTGGTTTGGGTTTAACGCAGGTTCAGCTGGCGCAGCCGATGGTCGTGCAGGTATGGCGATGTTAGTGACTCAAATTGCGACCGCAGCAGGGGCTTTGACATGGTGTTTGGTTGAATATTTAGCACGTCAAAAAGTCACTTTATTAGGGGCATGTTCTGGCGCTGTCGCAGGACTGGTGGCGATTACGCCAGCTTCTGGTTTTGTTGGCGTTAGCGGTGCACTGATGATCGGTGTTTTGGCAGGTGTGTGCTGTTACTGTGGAGCCACAGGTCTAAAACGATTACTCAAAGCCGATGATTCTTTAGATGTTTTCGGGATTCATGGTGTAGGAGGCATTGTAGGAGCCATTCTCACGGGTGTATTTGCGCAAAAAACTTTATCAGGCGTAGAAGCACATGTCGGCGTACAGGCACTTGGTGCAATCGTAACCTTTATTTACAGTGCACTGATTTCATTCATTATTTTATTTGTTCTCGATAAGATTATCGGGCTTCGAGTGAATGAAGAACAAGAACAACTTGGATTGGATCTGGCTCAACATGGAGAACACATTCCTTAATCGGAGTGCGAGCCATAACCATGTCCTGCGAATGCCCGCAGGACGTTGGGGTTTAAATCAATCAGGAGTGAGAACATGAAAACAATCTATACAGATGATCCATTGGTCAATAATGAATTATTTAGCTTGGCAACTCAGCTTTATGTCAGGTTGCGCCGTGAAACTGGACGAGTGGTGGATGCCGTCTATATGGCAAAAAATAACGACTACGCCCAAGAAATCATGCACTTGGCTGCATCGGTGGATGATCGTGAGCTTAAAAATTTGGCGGAGAAATTAGACAAGATTTTAAATGGTGCTACCACTCAAAGTCTAAAAACTAGTCCAAAAATCGAAAGCAACCTTGCTGGATTGAGAAGCACAAGTCCAGAATTACAAGCCGAACTTCAGCAGGAAGAGGTACCGCATCATTATATTGGTGCATTACGTTAAGAGGTGTCTGTACGAGGATGACCATGACACGACAGGTGCAGATGTATTCAACATGATCTAAACCCGTTTAGTCTAACTGGTTTAGATCACTGCATGATTTTATGCGAGACAATCTTGTTTTAAGGTCACGTTGTCGCAATACAGCGGATTGAGCGCACATTGCAAATCATCAATTTGTTCTTGAGTCACATAACCTTTTTGTTTGAGATAATCTGCAACACGATCATCACGCAAACTCAAAAAAGCCGCGTCATAAACGCCCAAATCAACAAATAAAGCCGCTGTTTCCAGACTGTTAAAACGATCAAGGAAAATATCATCGCCATACATTAAAAAGATATGATCCAAATCGGCATTGGCTTCGACAGCTAAACGTTGTGCGAGTTGCTGTGGAGGAGTTTTAATGAACAGTAAATCAGAAAGCTCATCAAATTGAGTGGTATCGAGCTGATCATTGTTATTTTTAACACGACCTAACCATGCCTTAAAGACTAAAACTGCACCACCGCGGAGTAACATGCTCCAGATTTGGTGGCGTGTCGCATGATCCAGAGTCGCAGTTTCCGCTTCAAGGCTTGCAAGCAGTGTACTTTCTTGCTGTGCAAGTTTGTCAAATAAACCCAAACCTTGTGGATGATAGGCAGCAGGAGCAAATACATCAAAGTGAAGTTCATTGAAGACATTCAATGCCAGAGGCACTGCACTGCGATATATACTTTCTAGGGCTTGCACATGGGTTGGATTAATTTTGCTATGAGGAAATAACGCTTGCCAGTCGATGTCTGGGAGTAAGGCATTGGCGCTGTATTCACGATAGAACTGAAGTGATTGATGTTGACCGTGAGGAACTGCCTCTGAAATATTCATGATTTTTGTCCTTGAAAATAATTCTGCGAATTTCCATGCTGTTTTTGGATGAGCCAAAATAGTGAAGCTCACGCGCATCATGGAATCGACTTTTTACTTTTCTTGTTATGCGGTATTCAGAAAGCAAGGGGTATTAGACTAAAGTTTAATATAGGATTTTAATTGTTAAATATTTATAAAAAACAATATATTATGTAATTGTAACTAACTATACGCATGTTTTATTACAAATTGGTGAGACTTTGCCATAGTGGATTGTGAATTGGAAACTTTGGTCAATTGGGAAATAGCAAAAGGCTTATTTTCTGAGCACTTTTGCCTATTTGTCAAAATAAAACGCCAATTTTCATCTTGAAAGGTCAAGGTAATATTCTGAAATGCAAAATCTCGACTCAACGTTTATGCGTCTGAACTAATTTTTAGACCTGATAACCATGCGCGTAATCCAGCGGGTTTTAGTGGTTTTTTCAGCAGTACAATATTCATTTCTTTTAATCGCTGAGGTAATTCGGGATCTGAATCGGCGGTAATCAGTGCCACAGGTACAGAGGCAGGGCGATGTGCCAAAATAAAGTCCATTCCAAGTTGATCTCGATTTAAATGTTGATCGATCAACCAGACCTGAATATTTTCAGTCTGAATAATAGTCAAGGCTTGTTCTGGTTCAGTTGCCTTAAATACATCGTAGCCCCATTTCGACAATAAAGCGGCCATACCATCCAAAATGGTTTCGTCATTATCCAAGCACAGCACCCGATAACCTGTGGCCAGAATAGCCGTATTCTGTTGCAGAGCGGCAACCGTCTTTTGGGGTGCTGGAACGGTAGGGACTTCAATCATGAAAGTGGAACCTTTTCCAAGCTCAGAGTAAACCTCTACAGGATAATCCAGCAGGCTGGTCATCCGTTGCACAATCGCCAGACCCAGACCTAAACCTTGTTCGCCCCATGGCGAGGTATGACCACAACGCTCAAATTCCTGAAACAGTTTAATCCGCTGTTCTTCCGCAATACCCGGACCTGTGTCCCATACCCCGATGCGGATATGTTGAGGTTTTCGAGCTGAACGCAATACGCCCACCACTACACGCCCAGAGGCGGTATAGCGCAAGGCATTACTCACAAAATTTTGAATAATGCGTCGAATCCACTGTGGATCGGTATCAATCCAGAATTGGGCATCATGGACTTTGAGCTGAATATTGCGCTGCGCAGCAATTGATTTAAATTGCAGCGATAAATCACTCAGTAAATCATGCAAAGGATAAGCCTGTCGTTTCGGCTGTAATGAACCGCCTTCTAGTCGGGCAATATCTAGCAGGGCTGATAGCATACTTTCAGCTCCATAAAGAGCGCGGTCAAGTTGTTGCAGGGTTTGACGTTCTTGTTCACTATGCACACTTTGTTCAAGTACGGTACTAAACAGGCGAGCCGCATGCATCGGTTGGAGCAAATCATGACTGGCAGCGGCAATAAATCGGCTTTTCGACATATTGGCTTTGTCTGCCTGTTCACGTGCCAATTGCTGTTCAGTTAAAGCATCCGCGAGCTGTTGAGTTCGATCCATGACGCGTGCTTCTAGCACCGCCTCATTTTCACGGAACGCGGTAATATCAGCAAAAGTGGTGACAAAACCACCCCCTTCAATCGGGTTGCCGCGCATCTGAATGACACGACCATCTTTACGAATACGTTCAAATTCATGAGCACTTCCCACTTGCATCCAGTGAATACGCTTGCGGACATGTTCTTCGACGGAACCCGGCCCACATTCACCCCGTTCGGCGTTATAACGAATCAGATCGGCAATCGGGCAGCCGACATAGACCAAATCTTTAGGATAATCAAACAGCTTTAAGTATTGGTTATTCCATGCGACCAGACACATGTTTTCATCAACGACACTCACGCCTTGTGTCATGTGATCAATCATGGTCATCAACAGATTTTGGTTAAAGCGTTGCCATTGCGACGCCTGATCCAGAATATTGGCGACTTGTCCCAAAGCCAGACCATTATTGACCATGGCCGTGGTGAGCAAAGTTCGTGCAGAGGCAGCACCAATGGTTCCCGCCAGATATTGTTCAGTAAAACGCCACCACATACCATTGGCAAAACTGTGTTCATTTAAGAGGACGTTGTTTTGACTACTAAATTGTGCAAATGCGTGTTGGGTTGGGCGATCACCCGTAATACGCTTGGCCAGTGTAATCAGATCACCTACCCGCAGTCGCGCGGCATCATGATGCAAATAACTCATATCTGTCGAGGTATGTTGTGCAGGTAAGGGCTTGGTTTCATAATAAAAGAAACTTTCTGCCTGAATTTGTTCTGCCACACTTGGACGATAAATACGGGAAATCCAGACATATAAAATAATATTTAGACCCAGTGCCCAAATCACCCCATGCGTCAAGGGTGCAAAAGATTCAAAACCCAAGAGTGCTTCTGGGCGTAACCAGCTAACCCCGAAAGGACCTGAGTGAAGAAAGTGATAGGAAAAATCCTGATATTGATCAGGTAAACTTCTTAAAATGGTAGGCAGTAGCAGCGTGTACATCCACATCAAGAAGCCAACAATTAAGCCTGCATAAACGCCCTGACGGCTACCACCACGCCAGTACAATCCTCCAATCAAGGCTGGAGCAAACTGTGCAACGGCACTAAAGGCCAATAGGCCAAAAACAGAAAGTTGATCGATATCATTGAAGAAATGAAAAAATAAAAAACCCAGTAACATCACCGCTAAAATACAGATGCGACGGGTAAATTTTAGCATTTGAGGCAAACGGGTATCGTGGCGCGAAATCAGATTAAAGCGCCACAATGCAGGCATGATCAAGTCATTACTTAACATGATCGAGAGTGCTACCGAAGACACCAGTAGCATCCCTGTAGAAGCAGAAAAACCACCCAAAAAAGCCAGCAGGGTGAGCCATTCCTGATTATAACTGAGCGGCAAGGACAACACCGCGACATCTGGAGTCGTTAAAAACTGTGGCGCAGCATGTAGCGCCCAACTGGCGATGGGAATAATGGCAAGTGTGGTTAAAATCAGATACACCGCAAACCAACGGCGAGCGCCACGAATATGTTTTTCATCACGCAGCTCGACCACCGCGACATGGAACTGGCGTGGCAAGCAAATAATCGCCAGACCTGCAAGTAAAGTCTGAATCCAGAAAGTTTCTGGAACACCAAATAATTGCACTTCATGAAAAGTTTTGGCCACGTCATGACTGATTTGCCGCAGGTTATTCGGCGTTTCAAAAATAAAAAACAATGCGACACAGATCAGCGCAGAAAGTTTAACGAATGATTCAAAGGCCACCGCCAGCATTAAACCACCATGTTGTTCGGTATTGGCAATCTGGCGCGTCCCAAACATCATAGCCAGCATGGCCAGAACGCCAGTCATTAACAGAACACTGTTGGTGGTGGTATTTAAATGCGGCCCCTGATCAAGTACCACCGAAGCACTGAGAGCAATAGCACGTAGTTGCAAGGCCAGATAGGGAATAATGGCAATCACGGCAAGAATAGTCACCAGTGATGCCAAAGTGCCGCTTTTGCCATAACGTGCAGCAATAAAATCGGCAATCGAAGAAATTGCATGGTGGCGGCGGACTCGTCCCAGACGGCGCCAAATATCGTAGCCGAACCAAATAAATAGCAGTGGTCCTAAATAAATCGGCAGGAAAATGATGCCTTCACGAACAGCAGCACCTGTCGCACCATAAAATGTCCATGAGGAACAGTAAACGCCTAAGGTTAAGCTGAACAGCAACATTCGTCCGCGTGTACTCAAACGACTGGCATGCTTTTCACCAAAAAAAGCACACAGGAATAAGACTAAAATATAAAGGGCCAATACCCCAATAATAAGCCAGCTGTTCATAGCACCTAAACTGTTCAACGCTTGGACTATCATACCTTAAGCCGTCACAAAGCTTGTCATGTTGTACAAAATTTAGCGACCAAAGTCTAAGTTACGAACCTCATACAAGCTTGTTAATTTAGTAGCGTAAAGAAAAAGGATTAAAAAGCGCCATCGATGGTCGCTGTAAAAGGAGTAGTTTATGGATGACGTTCAGGTAGAGCGAATTCTACAAAATCCAAAATTCAAAGAAATGGTAAGCAAGAAAGCGAGACTCAGTTGGACATTGACAGCAATCATGCTGTTTGTTTATGTCGGCTTCATGCTACTGGTCGGTTACAACAAAGAATTTTTAATGAGTTCATTTAGTGGCGGTGTGACAACTTGGGGAATTCCTTTAGGTTTAGGCATTATCGTATTGTCCTTTGTATTGTGTGCAGTGTATTCCTACATTGCCAACAATACCCTCGATCAACTGAATGAAGATGCATTAAAAGAAGTTGAGGCGATTACTCACGAGAAAGGATTACACTAATGATGAAATGGAATTCATTCAAGACACAGGCCGCAATAGCAGCAAGTGCGATGTTGTCTACAGCTGCAATGGCAAGTCCTGATCTGGGGCAAGCACAGCAGCAAGCAACGAACTGGCATGCCATTATCATGTTTGTGATCTTTGTGGGCGCAACCCTGTTCATTACCAAATGGGCAGCCAAGCAAACCACAAATACCAAAGATTTCTATACTGCGGGTGGCGGAATTTCAGGATTCCAAAATGGCTTGGCGATTGCGGGTGACTATATGTCGGCAGCATCGTTTCTTGGTATTTCCGCGATGGTGTTTAGCTCTGGTTTTGACGGCTTACTTTATTCACTGGGTTTCATGGTGGGTTGGCCAATCGTTTTATTCTTGATTGCAGAACGCTTACGTAATTTAGGTAAATATAACCTGTCAGATGTAGTGTCGTTCCGTCTGGAAGAAAAGCCAGTACGTACTTTGGCTGCATTTAGTTCATTGGTCGTGGTTGCATTCTATCTGATTGCACAAATGGTCGGTGCGGGACAGTTAATCAAACTATTATTCGGTTTGAACTATAATATTGCTGTGGTTATTGTGGGCTTACTGATGATGGCCTACGTAATTTTCGGTGGTATGTTAGCGACAACATGGGTACAGATCATCAAAGCAGTATTATTGCTTTCAGGTGCAACTTTTATGGCCTTCATGGTCATGAAAGCGGTTGGTTTTAGCTTCAGTAATATGTTTACCCAAGCGATTGATGTCTATTCAAATGTGCGTCATATCAGCTTTGAAGAGGCGAGCAAAATCATGGGGCCAGGTAGCTTGGCATCCAATCCGATTGATGCGCTTTCACTAGGCTTGGCTTTAATGTTTGGTACAGCAGGTCTGCCACATATTTTGATGCGTTTCTTTACCGTAAAAGATGCGAAAGAAGCACGTAAATCAGTGGTTGTGGCAACAGGTTTTATTGGTTATTTCTATTTGCTGACTTTTATTATTGGTTTTGGTGCAATCCTGTTTGTCTCAAACAATCCACAGTTCCTTGATGTGGCCAAAGCTGCGGTAACAGGTAAATTAGAGCTCGTTGGTGGTAACAACATGGCAGCAGTGCATTTAAGTGATGCATTGGGCGGCGACTTGTTCATGGGCTTTATTTCAGCAGTGGCTTTCGCAACGATTCTCGCGGTTGTAGCAGGTTTAACTCTTTCAGGTGCATCTGCAATTTCACATGACTTGTATGCCAACGTCTTTAGAAAAGGTCAAACAACACCTGAGTCTGAATTACGCATGTCTAAAATTGCAACCATGGGTCTTGCGATCTTTGCGATGATTTTAGGGATTTTGTTTGAAAAGCAAAACGTCGCCTTTATGGTCGGATTGGCTTTCTCAGTTGCGTGTTGTGCCAACTTCCCAATTCTGGTTTTGTCGATGTTCTGGAAAGGTTTAACAACACGTGGTGCGGTCATTGGTGGAGTCGTCGGTTTATTAACTGCGGTTGTTCTGATTATTCTCTCCAAAGCTGTGTGGGTAGATACCTTAAAGATTTCTGATACACCAATCAATCCATTCAATGGTCCGGCAATCTTTGCAATGCCACTGTCATTCTTCTGTTGCTGGTTCTTCTCAATCACAGATCATTCAGCACGTGCCAAAGCAGAACGTAAAGCATTTGATGCACAATATGTTCGCTCAATGACAGGTGTCGGTATCTCAGGTGCTTCAGATCATTAAACTCTAAAATTCTTCAAGCAAAAGTCCTCGTTTTAACGAGGACTTTTGCGTTTACGCGATCAAATTTATCAATGATCAATTGAGCGACATTATTTTTGTTGTGACTTATTTTTTAGTATAGATCTGACCATTCACTTGCATTTTCCATTGGCCATTTTCTTGATAGGGTGCATGCTCAACACTAAAACTTTTACCCAGATCACCTTGTCCAATTTCAAAACTATGCTCATCAAATTGAGTAATACTGGCTTTGATATCGGAGTGCTCTGTCAGGCTAACTTCACGATCTGAGGTTTTCTGATCCTGATGTTCATTATGTTTATAGGTTACTTGACCATTCTTTTCAATTTTTAAGCTGTCGGTATTACTTTGCCAGTTCCCAATATAGTCAGGATGCTGTTCCAGCATTGGGTTGGTTTTACCACAAGCGGTCAATACTAAAACCAGACTCAAACTGAGAAAAACTGAAGCGCGTTTCATTTGTTATAACCTTATTGAATTATTTAAAAATATTATGCGATAGTCGACTGTAACAAGTTACAGTGTTTTGATAATTTTCTGTGAAACATTTTTACATAGATGATCTTTACTCTTGGTGATAGGGCAAGAGAAGATAGAAAAACCTTAAAACAAATTTTTTGATAAAAGAACAAAAATATAGGATATGACATGCAGGCATTCAGAGATTTTTGGAAAGGCTTTCGCTTATTACCTTCAGCATGGTTATTGATCGTTCAGTTTTTTATTTTAATCCTTTCGTCGATTAGCAATGATAGTCATATTTCTTATCGTGCCATCAGCTGGGTATTGGGTGCATTGGCATTATTACTTATTGCCAAAGTGATACGCCAATCACCTGCTTTTACTGCGCTGGGCTTATTCTTTGTGAGTGGTGCATTACTTTTTTCAATTCTGATTTTACTAGGTTATCGCGAACCAGCCATACAAATTACAGCTCATATTTTTGAGAGTCTGGCTTATTTTTATGCGGCTTATGGTTTATTACGTTATATGTTTGCCGATCGTTATTTGACCAAGGATGAAATGTTTGCGGCTGGAGCGGTGTTTACTTTATTGGCATGGGGCTTTGCTTTTCTTTACAATATTTGTCAGTTGATCGATCCTAACAGTTTTATTAAACCTGAACATATTGACATAAAAAGCTGGTTAGACATCCTTTTTTTAAGCTTTAGTCTGCAATCTGCCACAGGTCTTTCCGATATTGTGCCTTCAGGTGCAGCAGCCCGAGTCATTGCGATTATCCAGATGTTTGGAGGGGTTATGTATTTGGCAGTGATTGTTACCCGTTTAGTTGCATTGCAGTACACGCGACACAGTCCAAAAGATTGAATTTATAACGATCAATAAAATTTTGTTACAGCTCTACAACGTTTCTAATGAAAAATCTCCATAAAATACAAAGGGTGAGAGAGATAGCGGCTCTTACTTTTTAAGATCAATATCCTCTTATATATTCTTGCCACTTTTTTGTGTTGTCTTCTGTGATCGAGAGATCACGTTTTTATTAAAAAATAATCTGGGGGATCTATGCCTTCCAAAACGTCATCTTGGATGAGTAATATCAATCCAAATGTGTTTTTCAGTACACTCGCAATTATCGCGATCTTTCTCGCAATTGTCATTATTGTACCCAATTCCTTTGAATTATTGACTCAGCAGTTGAAAGACTGGATTACTGAATCGTTTAGCTGGTTTTATGTCTTGTCAGTTGCTTTCTTTTTGATTTTGCTGATTATTATTGCATGTTCTCCAAGCGGTAAAATCAAACTCGGTCCTGATCATAGTCAACCCGAATACAGTAATAGTTCATGGTTCGCTATGTTGTTTACTGCGGGGATGGGGATTGGGCTTATGTTCTTTGGTGTGGCAGAACCGATTATGCATTATGTCACGCCTCCGACAGGAGAGCCTGAAACTATTCTTGCCGCACAGCAAGCGATGCGTGTTACCTTTTTCCACTGGGGCTTACATGCATGGGGGATCTACGCCATTGTAGCGTTGTCCCTGGCCTATTTTGCCTATCGGCATAATCTTCCTCTAAAAATTCGTTCCTCACTCTATCCCCTGATTGGTAAGAAAATTTATGGGCCAGCAGGCGATGCGGTCGATACCTTTGCAACGATTGGAACTATTTTTGGGGTGGCGACCACGCTCGGATTTGGCGTCACTCAAATTGGTTCGGGTCTGAACTATTTATTTGGGTGGTGTTTCAAAAAGTATGCTGAAAAAAAGCAGGTTGGATTTTGATAAAATAGAGAAATGCGAATAACTCTAGAAATCAAGTGTCCAGCCTGCCTAAGTGACAGTATAAAGAAAAATGGCACAAAAGTAGATGGTAAGCAAAATTACCAATGTAAAATATGCAGACGTCAATTTATTGGTGATCATGCTCTCAGTTATCAAGGCTGTCACTCAGGTATCAAAACCAAAATATTACACCTCATGGTGCGAGGCAGTGGTGTCAGGGATATAGCAGAAATTGAAAGAGTAAGTATCGGTAAAGTTCTACGGACACTTAGCCAATCAAAATATCAACTTCGAGCACAGCAAAGTCATTATGAAACCCTTGAAGTAGATGAGTTTTGGACTTTTGTTGGTCATAAGCAAAATAAACAATGGCTAATTTATGCCTATCATCGAGAAACAGGTGAAATTGTTGCTTATGTATGGGGTAACCGAGATTTAGCCACTGCAAAACGACTTAAATTAAAATTGAAGCAGTTAGGTGTAAGCTATACATGTATATCAAGTGACCATTGGGATAGCTTTGTTACGACCTTTAAAGAATGCAAACAGTTGATTGGTAAATTTTTCACTGTGGGTATAGAAGGCAATAATTGTCGATTACGGCATCGAATCAGGCGAGGCTTTAGGAGAAGCTGCAACTTCTCCAAAAAGCTTGAAAATCATTTCAAAGCCTTTGATTTAGTGTTCTTTTATATCAATAATGGATTCGTTTAATGCCAGCATACTTTTTGAAACACTACCCATTTTTCACCTATTAACCAATTAGAATTAAGTTTTAAGCAGCTAAGTAATTTTACAAATACTATATCCTCATTCTTTAAAGATCAAAAAAATTGCTTTTTTATCTAACTAAAAGGTGTCTACAAAATTGGTGGCTATTCACTATAAGTTATAGAAATTACTAGATGTTTCTTTAATTCTGTTCTTTTCTATTCATTCGACACATAAGCTCACGAATTACGTAAACCCTATATAAGTTTATTTTTTAAACACTCGGATGTCTTATTTCATACATTAATTTACAGCGATTTCTTGGCGCATAAGGCTCTAATAAAAGTGTTTTTTAATTCTTGGCAGCCTTGCTACGAGTCTGTTTAATGTTGAACTAGAAAGAGGAAATCCGCATGCGTGCTCTTACCTATCATGGTGCTCGGGATGTACGAGTTGAATCTGTTCCAGATCCAGTGATTCAGGAACCAGATGACGTTATTTTAAGGGTGACAGCCACCGCCATCTGTGGCTCAGATCTGCATTTATACCGGGGAAAAATCCCGGCCACTGAAGACGGTGATATTTTCGGCCATGAATTTATGGGAATTGTAGAAGAAGTCGGCCCACAAGTAACCGAAGTCAAAAAAGGTGATCGGGTAATTATTCCCTTTGTGATTGCATGCGGTCACTGTTTTTTCTGTGAACATGAACTAATGGCTGCCTGTGAAAATACCAATACCGGCCGTGGTGCAATTCTCAATAAAAAACAGATTCCACCAGGGGCAGCTTTATTTGGCTTTAGCCATCTGTATGGTGGTATACCGGGTGGTCAAGCTGAATATGTGCGGATCCCCAAGGGCAATGTCGGACCATTTAAAGTGCCAGGCTCCCTGCCTGATGAAAAAGTATTATTCCTGACCGATATTCTACCAACCGCCTGGCAAGCAGTGAACAATGCCCAAGTTGGTCGAGGTTCCAGTGTGGCGATTTATGGTGCTGGCCCAGTCGGTCTGCTGGCTGCTGCCTGTGCGCGGATGCTCGGTGCCGAGCAGATTTTTATGGTCGATCACCATCCTTATCGTCTGCGTTTCGCACATCAAACCTATGGAGTGATTCCGGTCAATTTTGATGAAGTCGATGCCGCTGAATTTATCATTCAAAATACCACGGGTTATCGTGGAGTCGATGCCGTCATTGATGCGGTCGGTTTTGAAGCTAAAGGCAGCATGCTGGAAACCGTAATGACCAACCTGAAATTAGAAGGTTCGAGTGGTTCAGCGTTAAGACAATGTATTGCAGCGGTCCGCCGCGGCGGTGTGGTGAGTGTACCTGGAGTTTATGCCGGTCCAATTCATGGCTTCCTGTTTGGTGATGCCTTTGACAAAGGTTTAACCTTTAAAATGGGACAAACCCATGTGCATAACTACTTGCCGCAGTTGCTAGAACATATTGAAAATGGAGATCTGTCTCCAGATCTGATTATTACCCATCGCATGAAACTGGAAGATGCTGCGGAAGGTTACCGTATTTTTGATAAAAAAGAAGAAGACTGTCGTAAAGTGATTCTGACGCCATAAATATGATTAAAGGAAAGCGCCATCAGGCGCTTTTTTATTTTTTATCATCATTTTATCAATCCTCTTTTTCTTGTTTTTAAGGGCTTTGTTGCACAAAGATTTGAAATGCAAAGCGCCCCTAATTGAGCCAAATTTAAGGCGTAACTTGGGTAAGTGGTCGACCTAATTCCGTAAATCTGTTAAGCACTGCTACACGTGCATGGATCTCATTCACTTGGCTATCAAAACTCCTTGCACTGAGTTTATCTCCTAATAATTTAATGCAGTGCATCTTAGTTTCAACCAAACTTCGCCGATGATAGCCTGACCATTTTTTCCATAGTGTCCTGCCTAAACGTTTAACTGTTCGAAGTAATTCATTTCGCTCTAGCGAGCTACTCTTTGTATCTTTCCATGGTTTCGCATTTTTTCTAGGTGGAATCACCGTATGCGCTTGCCGATCTGCAATGACCTGACGGCATTGCTTGGTGTCATAAGCTCCATCGGTATAAACAGAGTCAATCTGCTCATCTTGTGGAATCTGATCAAGTAAATCACCAAGCACCTGTGAATCACTGACATTATTGGTTGTAAGCTGAACTGCTCGTATTTGCAGGGTTTTGGCATCTATACTAATATGAAATTTACGCCATTGGCGACGATATTCAGGTCCATGTTTCTTGCGTTTCCATTCGCCCTCACCTAGAAACTTCATGCCTGTAGAGTCTATGAGTAGATGCAGCCCATCGCTACTTTTTTGGTAGCTGATTGCAATATCAATATGCTTTTGTCTTCTACAAAGCGTACTGTAATCTGGTGCTGTCCAATTTAATCCGCAAAGTTTAATCAGACTTTGCACAAAGCCAGTGACCATACGTAAAGACAGACGGAATAAGGATTTAATCATTAAGCAGCATTGGATGGCTGCGTCGGAGTAGGTTTGATTTCGCCCTTGTTTGCCTTTTGATGGAGCATACCATTGCGTAGCAGGATCAAACCAAATGGCAATATTTCCGCGACTCATGAGTGCTCGGTTATATGCGGGCCAATTGGTTGTGCGGTAGATTTTCTGTGTAGGCTTCTTCATTTGAAAATTATATCGCTGAAAAAGCCGTTACAGATAGGTTTGTGCAACAAAGCCCTTAGTTGAAAAAAACTTTTAGATTTCATGCTCACACACCACCTAAAACAAAAAAATATCTGATTGATTTTACAGGCTTTTAATTTAAGGTTTTATTCTACCCACTCGCAATATCAACGTTTAGTATCACGACTCACTAACTCATTAACTAAATATGGAGCAGTACGACTATCTTGATTTTCTGTTATTTGTTTTGGTGTTCCTGCCACAACAATATTCCCACCAGCATTTCCAGCACCTGGTCCCACATCAATCACCCAATCTGCTTGTGCAACGGCACGCATATCATGCTCAATCATAACCACGGTATTACCCGCATCGACTAATCGCTGCAATTGAACTAACAATCGATCTACATCTGATGGATGCAAACCTGTAGTTGGCTCATCAAGTATATACAGTGTATTTCCACGCTGATTGCGTTGCAGCTCGGTCGCCAATTTAATACGTTGCGCTTCTCCACCAGATAGTTCAGTCGCTGGTTGCCCTAAACGTAAATAACCAAGGCCAATTTCCTTTAATAATTGTAGTGAACGAGCAATCGAGACCTCTCCATCAAAAAAATCACGTGCTTCATTGACGGTCATTCCTAATACTTCAGCAATATTACGTCCATTCCAGCGAATTTTCAGAGTGTCATCATTATATCGAGCACCATGACATGTCGGACAAGGGGCATATACACTTGGCATAAACAATAATTCTACACTGACAAAGCCTTCACCTTCACAAGTTTCACATCGCCCTTTAGCCACATTAAACGAAAAACGTCCAGCATCATAATGAGCTTGGCGAGCTTCAGGAGTCCCAGCAAATAACTTTCTAACATGATCAAATAAACCCGTATAAGTTGCCAGATTAGAACGTGGAGTACGGCCAATTGGTTTTTGATCAACCTGTACCAGACGCTGTATAGCCTCCACATCACCAGCCAGAGAACCCTGTGTAACCTCGGTAACCAACATTCCTTCATTTAAAGGATTATTTTCATTATTGTTTTCAGTTTCAGATTCATTGCCTAAATATGAAAGTACTAACTCGGGTAAAGCTTGAGAAACGAGACTAGATTTACCTGAACCTGAAATACCTGTAACTGCTGTAAGTACACCAAGAGGTATACGAGCATCAATATTATGCAGGTTATGTCGGTAAATATTGTTAAGTTCAAGCCAACCAGAGGGTGTACGTCCATAACTTTGAGTAACTGGGATTTTATTAAATAAATAACTTGCAGTACGTGAAGCTGAAATCTCACTTAAACCCTGAGGTACTCCACTATATAAAATATTACCACCTTGCTCTCCTGCATCTGGTCCAACATCCACTAACCATTGAGCACGACGCATGAGCTCTAAATCATGCTCTACAACAAATACGGAGTTTCCAGCGTCTCTTAATTTATCGAGAGAATCATATAATGACTGACTATCTGAAGGATGTAATCCAGCAGACGGTTCATCCAGTACATAAACTACACCAAATAGCATAGAACTTAATTGTGTTGCTAAACGCAAACGTTGTAACTCTCCCGCTGAAAGAGTCGGTGTGGCTCTATCTAATGTTAGATAACCAAGACCTAACTGGCGTAATTGATTTAAACGCCCCACCACACCATTTGCTAAACGCTGCGCAGCAATTTTCTTTTCATCTGAAAGTGCTGACGTACGTCTTACATCTGGAGATACAGAATGCACTGCTCTACCTGTTGTTGCTCGTTCGGATCTATCAAGTTGGGTTACTTTATTATTAGTCTTTTCTCCAGCATCATGAGCGTCGAAATTGCCAAGAACAATGGGCTCAAGCAGGCAAGTTAACTTATCCAAAGAAAGTTGCATAAACTCACCAATATCTACTCCAGCAAAGGTAATAGATAAGGCTTCTGGTTTAAGGCGTTTACCATGACAGGAAGGGCATATTTTTCCTTCCATAAAACGTGAAACACGTTTTTTCATCAACGTACTTTGGGTATTAGCAAAAGTATGAAGGACATAGCGACGAGCACCAGTGAAAGTGCCCATATAGCTGGGTTCTAGTTTACGTTTAAGTGCAGATTGAGTCTCAGCGGGGCTTAAACCAGCATAGACAGGAACTGTTGGGGTTTCTTCAGTAAATAAAATCCAGTCTCTATCCGATTGCGGTAAATCTTTCCATGGTCGATCGACATCATACCCTAGGGTTACTAGGATATCGCGTAAGTTTTGCCCGTGCCAAGCAGGTGGCCATGATGCGATAGCTCTCTCACGAATACTGAGTGTTGGGTCAGGAACCATTGTCGATTCTGTAACTTCATAAATGTGACCTAAACCATGACAGGTAGGACAAGCACCTTGAGGAGTGTTCGGTGAAAAGTCCTCGGCATATAACATTGGCTGATCGGCAGGATATGCACCAGCACGCGAATAAATCATTCGCACGAGACTTGATAAAGTTGTTACACTTCCAACAGAAGAACGGGTATTACTTGCACCACGTTGTTGTTGCAATGCTACTGCTGGTGGTAGACCATCAATAGCATCAACATCTGGTACTCCGGCCTGATCTATTAAGCGTCTTGCATAAGGTGCAACAGATTCGAAATATCTTCTTTGTGCTTCAGCAAAAATAGTTCCAAAAGCAAGTGATGATTTTCCTGAACCCGATACACCTGAGAAAACAACAAGTGCATTTCTTGGGATAGAAACATCTACATCCTTAAGGTTATGCTCACGTGCACCTCGAACTTCAATACAATTATTAGATAAAGTAATGTTATTGTGTTCACCAAAAGAATGTATTTTCATGTTTCTACGAGCCTGTAAATTATTTTGTGTAAGTCTCATTTTTTATAAATGATCTTTTAATCGATCATCGAACTGAATCGTAAACCAATTCATTGCTAAACGCCAATTTTGAATTGGCATGGTCCATTTTTTAGCAGCATTTGAAGTTGCTAAATAAATGACCTTTTTCACTGAATCATCAGAAGAGAAGATCTTTCTCTTTTTAGTTGAATGGCGGATCACGCTATTCAATGATTCAATTGCATTTGTTGTATAAATCGCATGACGTATTTCAGCAGGATAGCTAAAGATCGTTCGGATATTTTCCCAATTTGCCCGCCAGGATTCTCCAATTTTTGAATACTGGTGATTCCATTGATCGCAGAAGATATCTAGGGGCTTTAAAGCATTTTCCTCTGTACTTGCCTGATAGATCGCCTTCAATCCTGCTGTTACAGCTTTGTAGTCCTTCCAGCTCACAAATCTCAGGCTATTGCGTACAACATGTACGATACACAGCTGGATATCAGTATGAGGGTAGACAGAGGCTATCGCATCAGGAAAGCCTTTTAGTCCTGAGAAGCGCTGCTTCGCAAGGCAGGCTACAAGAATATCTTGCACTCCTCGATTTTTAAGCTCTGTCATGACTGACAGCCAGAATTTGGAACCTTCTGTTTGAGCAAGCCACATGCCAAGAAGTTCTTTTTGGCCATCCAGGTTAATGCCTAATGCTAAATAAACTGATTTATTGATTACTGTTGAATGCTGACGAACCTTAACAACAATGCAATCTAAATAGACAACAGGATAAAGACTATCGAGTGTTCTATTTTGCCATTCTGTCACTTGTTCAATGACAGCATCCGTCACCTTACTAATAAGGGAGGCAGATACATCGGCACTGTTGCAAATAGTGATTTGAGTCGATGATGTTCCCTTTAAAAAGTGCTTAGAGACCGAAAACCCTGTTGATTAGACACACTTCACCCTGAGGCTGACCATAATAAAATGACGATGCTTGTCCTTTACGTAGTGCACGCATGACTTCAATACCTTTAATTGTGGCATAAGCAGTCTTCATAGATTTGAATCCTAATGTGGCCCTGATGATTCGCTTTAACTTACCATGATCACATTCAATGACATTATTTTTATACTTAATCTGCCTGTGCTCAATATCTACTGGACATTTTCCTTCTCGCTTTAATCGTGATAAAGCATGGCCATAGGTCGCTGCTTTATCTGTATTGATGACCCGTGGAATTTGCCATTTTTTCACCGTATTGAAGATCTTTCCTAGAAAACTATAGGCTGATTTACTGTTCCGTCTAGCGGAAAGGTAAAAGTCAATCGTATGACCCCGTTGATCAACTGCACGATACAGGTAAGTCCATCGCCCCTTCACTTTGATATAAGTCTCATCCATATGCCATGAATGTAAATCTGTAGGATTACGCCAATACCAGCGTAACCGTTTTTCCATTTCTGGAGCATAACGCTGAACCCAACGATAAATTGTACTGTGATCCACATTTATGCCTCGTTCAGCGAGCATTTCTTGAAGTTCACGATAGCTGATGCCATATTTACAATACCAACGAACAGCCCAAAGAATGATTTCACCTTGAAAGTGCCGACCGTGGAAGGGATTCATCTGCTGTATCTCGAAATAAATAAGATATTTAGCTTATCATGTCAGCCTATTTGCAACAGTGCCTTATTTTGAATCATCTTGGTTATGAGATTACAGCTTCGACTGGTCGACCTCAAGAGTCAGAATATTTAACCTATCTAGGGGCGAGTGAAATTATTGATCGTATTGAATTATCTTCCCCAGGAAAGCCATTAAACAAAGAAGTTTGGGCTGGCGTAATTGATACTGTTGGAAGCCATACTTTAGCCAATGCATGTGCTAGTACAAAATATCGTGGTGCAGTTGCTGCGTGTGGTTTGGCAGGCGGAATGGATTTTCCAGCAACAGTTGCTCCATTTATTCTAAGAGGGATTACCTTATATGGAATTGATAGCGTGATGGCACCAATCGAATTAAGAAAAGAAGCATGGGAACGTTTGGCTACAGAATTAGATCAAACAAAATTAGAAACAGTAACGACTGAAATTCAGTTAACAGATGCTTTAAATATTTCAAATGAAATTTTAGATGGAAAAATTCGAGGTAGAGTTGTTGTACAGATATAGTTCAACAAAATGAGTTGTGGGACTGTTCTAAATTTTGTGTAAGTACTTAATTTTCATTTATCCTACTGAGGATAATAAAAAGAGGTACTTCACATGGATGAAGCTACAATCAAAAGTATGGCAGCTGAATTAGCTAAAGGTTTAAAAACTCCTGAAGATTTAAACCAAATGACAGCCATATTTAAAAAGTTCATGATCGAAACCGCTCTGAATACTGAGCTTTCTGAACATTTAGGCTATGAAAAGCATCAACCTAAGAAAGGATCTAATGCACGTAATGGTTTTAGCTCCAAAACAGTTCTAACACAAGATGGGCAGCTTGCTTTAGATATCCCTCGTGATCGTGATGGCTCTTTTGAACCACAGATTATTAAGAAGCATCAAACACGCATTACTAGCATGGATGATCAAATTCTTTCGCTATATGCGAAAGGAATGACAAATAGAGAAATTGTTGCTTTTTTAAAGAAATGTACGATGCCGATGTATCGGCACTGTTGCAAATAGGCTGACATGATAAGCTAAATATCTTATTTATTTCGAGATACAGCAGATGAATCCCTTCCACGGTCGGCACTTTCAAGGTGAAATCATTC